>JBGPOB010000141.1:0-9084 GCA_041487815.1 Xanthobacteraceae bacterium
CCTGGGAAACCGGGATTTTCCCTTCGTTTTCGGTGGCGACGGCGCAAGTTTTGCCATCCCGCCCGAAGCCGCAGCAACCGCGCGGCATGCCTTGGCCGCGACCGCCGCGTGGGTGCGCGACGAACTCGATTTGTCGCTGCGAGTAGCGCTCGTCCCGGTGCGGGCGGTCCGGGAAAATGGGCTCGATGTCCAGGTCGCGCGGTTCGGCTCCTCTGCCAACGTGTCCTACGCGATGTTTTCCGGGGGCGGCCTGGCATGGGCGGAGCAGGCCATGAAGCGTGGCGAGTTCGCGGTGCCGCCGGCCAACCCCGGCGAGCGCCCGGATCTTTCAGGCCTGTCGTGCCGCTTCGCGGAAATACCGGCGACGCGCGGGCTTATTTTGTCGCTCGTCGTCGTTGCGGGTGGCAAGGCCGATGCATTTCGGGCGCTGATTGCGGAAATCACCGCGCTGGTCGAGCGCTCGCCGGACGTATCGCGGCCGGTCCCGCCCGGCGGACCTCCGTTGCGATGGCCGCCGGCGGGTCTTGAACTCGAAGCGCGCGCCACGCGCAACGCCGGAGATGCGTTGTGGTTGCGGCGCGCCGTGCTTTACGCCGTTACCGCCACGGCTTGGCTGATCTTGCGATTTGGGATCAAGGTCGGCGGGTTCGTACCGCAGAAATACATCAATGAGCTGGTCGAGAATTCCGACTTTCGTAAATACGACGACGCGCTTCGCATGGTGCTCGACTGCACGCCGGCGTTTGCGGACGCGCTTGAACGGCGTCTCGCCGCAGCCGCCAGTGCTGGAGTTGCGCGCTACGGCGTTCACCGGCAGCGCAGTGCGATGTTGACGTGCTTCGCGCCGTCTCCGATGCGGAGCGACCACATTCACTTCGTCGACGGCGCCGACGGCGGCTACGCGCTTGCGGCGAGCGCACTCAAGGGCGCGCGAGGCTGACCGCACTTCTCACGAAGCGGCGCGACGGAGCGTCCCCGATTGCGGGCGTATCCATGATGCAGCTTCCGAGTGTATCGATTGCCGCCACGGCGCCGCCTTGTCGGGCGGTGAAGCAATGTGCGACATTTAGGTGGCGTTGTTGGAGAGACCGCCATGTCCTTGCAGCCAGATGCGCGCGCGCCGGCCCTCGTCGGCGTCTTGCACGGCAGCAGCGTCATCGCCGCGATCAAGGCCAGCGGCATCGAATTCATTCCCTGCTTGCCCGACATTCATACCAGCGAGGGTCTGCTGCGTCCGCTGACGCTCGATCGGGATTTGCGCCTGGTGAGGGTTTGCAAGGAGGACGAGGGCATCGGCATTTGCGCCGGCCTGTCCTATTGCAACCGGCGTGCGCTGCTGTTGATGCAGTACACGGGACTGCTCGACTCGATCAACGCACTGCGCATCGTCGGCGTCGAGCACGCGCACCCGATCTGCATGATGGTGGGTCTTCTCAACAAGGAGCCGGGTATTCGCCCGAGCGCGTCCGGACTTTACAGTATGCGGATCCTTGAACCCATTCTCGATGCGATGGGCGTAAGCCACGAACTCATCGAAACGGATGCCGATGTGCCCAAGATCAAGCCGGCGATTGACGCCGCCTATGCGCGCTCGCATCCGACCGTGCTGTTTATCGGCGGGAGTCCCGTGCCATGACCATGAAGCGCGACGACTGCCTGCGCGTGCTGGCGCGCCACGTCGGTGACGACATTGTGGTCGCCGTATTTACGACGGCGTTCGACTGGATCGTTATCCGCCCGCACCCGCTCAATTACATCATGGTTGGGGCGATGGGGCTGGGCTCATCGCATGGGCTCGGCCTGGCGCTGGGCCGTCCGGACAAGCGCGTTCTCGTGCTCGACGGCGATGGCAGCCTGCTGATGAATTTGGGTTCGCTGGTCACTGTCGCCGAGGCGGCGCCGAAAAACCTCTATCATTTCGTGTTCGAGAACGGGACCTACGAAGCCAACGGTTCGCATCCAATTCCAGGCCGCGGCCAGGTCGATTTTGCGGGCCTCGCAAGGTCCGCCGGCTACCGGTCCAGCCAGTCGTTCGCCGATCTTGCGGAATTCGGCGCCGCGATCGGCCCGCTGCTGGCGCAGCCGGGGCCGGTATTCGCCACGCTCAAGGTCGTGCCGGGAAAGGAACCCGTGCTTGATTATGGCTACATGCACAGCAAATCAGTGCGCGAAAACTTCAAGACGGCGCTTGCTGCCGATATGCCGCGTTAGGCGGCGCGCAAACGATGCCTGCATCATGGGGGAATGGGTAGTGTCCTAATTTGGCTGTGAGGTGTCACGATAGATCACCTCGAATTCTTTTGATCGCTTAGCAATGCGCCGAGCGACCGCCCTATAGAATTTAGTCGAATTCGCATTACAAAAGAGCGCCCCACTCAAATCGCAGTATGCGTGGCCCTTAATGGCCTCTTTGAGAGTGCGGTTTCCGCCGTTACTTGGATGCCAGTCAACTTTCAAAGTGATCATCTTACGCTGCTTCACTGCTTTTTCCCCCTACTTTGACGTTCGTTCCACCAACTCCTCAAGCGACCATAGCCGATCCGTCACGCCCGCTGCCATCGCTGGCGTAACGCGCAAGGTCTTATGCAGCCGTACCAGATTGTAGTGCGCGAAATGCAGGGCGACCGCCGCCTGCAAGTTTTCCAGCTTCTTGCTGAAAGCGTTCGTGAGACGAGTAAAACGGCGCATGGACATATGCATCGTCAAATTTTGACGTTCCACAAGACTTGTCGAAATATACTTTTGGTCGGGGTTTCCGGCCACCACGACCTTTTGCTGGCTAACCACGCGCGGGGGCGAGTAGCGACCGGCACCAATTGGCTCTGCATCGTAAAATTTAACCGCCTGCCCGTAATCGACATCTGCACCAAATGCCCGTTCAACGGCATCCACATAGGACCGGAGCGCATCCGACGAAATCTGCACCCGGTTTGTGAGGCGCTCGGAAAGATCACCCATGAACGTTACAGCGCTGTCGCGGGTACGCTTGCCGACCAGATATGCTGGAACCAGCTTGGTATCGGGGTCGATGGCAACAAAGGTCCACTGATCGCCAATACGAGTGCGATCCTTGCCCTTGGCAATGTTGGCTTGACCTTCACATATGACCAGATTTCATCGACCTGAATCCGCTGGCATGGCAGGTTCCGCGTTTGCTCATCGGCAAGAGCTGCGCATCCGGTTCCGACCTCGACCATCAAGCGCATGATGGTGTCGCGGTGGGTATTGGTCATGCGCTCGGTGGAGCGGATGGAATTACCCTCGACCAAACAATTGATGATCTGGGTCCGGCGGGCGAGTGGTGGTGTATTTATGGCGGTTTACTCTTGAATTTCTGTATATGCAATAATATACAGCACGTCATGGATATATGCAAGAGGAAAAGGAAATGAATTTTAAATCTGTAACCGATGAGCTTCTGGTCCACCCGACCTTGCAGGACTTGGCTGATGTGTTGCGCATATCGATTCAGTCGGTCCGACAGGCGCGAGCGGCGAAAGGGTCTACCGCCTACCGAGAGCCACCGCCTGGCTGGGAAAAGGCCGCTCTTTGGCTGGCAGAAAACACCATTGCTCATCATGAGCGCCTTGCCAGAAAACTACGCAATTCGATCACAAAGGATCAATAAGCTTTAGTCCGCGCCATGTGTTTGGATTAGTGGCAGATCGCTCGGACCACTCCGCCGAGACAGCCGCGTAAGCCTTTGAATCGAATAGGAAAACATCTTCGACTGGGAATCCGACCGGGGACGTATCCCCGATTTCCACAGACCTCAGATTTTCTGGATTAGCGAGATATGCGTAGCCAGAGCCGATTTTTAGTGCCTTTCGCTTGAGCGGCTGGGCCGCGGTATCCACGAGCGATAACTAGTGTCATGGGTCATAATCTCCAATAAAATTGAGGTTATTACCCCATAAAGTGGACTGCCCTCTTTTTATTGGCGATCCTGTTTCCGTATTATCGCTTTTGGCATTGCGTTGGAAATAAATCCAACCTATATTGTGAAAATCCAAAACCGGAGGCCGTTATGGCAACGCAGGAGAAGACTGATAGAAAGGGAGGCCCAACAGCGCCCTACATCTCCTTTTTGACGGTCAAGAACGTCCTCAAGGATATGAAAGAACACGGGACACCAACACGGATCGACCGCAGCATGTTTCCGAACTTGGCGGGTGGCACAGTTGGCCAACTTCTACCCGCATTGAAGTTTCTGAAACTCACGAATGATGCAGGGGGTCCGACCGACGATCTGCAAAAATTGGTCGCGGCTCACGGGGTGCAAGATACGTGGGCCTCAGAGCTTTTAAAAATTGTTCGCGCGGCTTATGCGCCGATGTTCAAGCTCAATCTAGAGGCTGCTTCGCCCGCGCAATTCGTTGAACTATTTCGCGCAACTTACCGCGGCACAGAAGACGTTTCGAGAAAGTCGCAGACGTTTTTTTTGAACGCTGCTCGGGAGGCTGGCATTAAAATCAGCCCATACATCATGAAGAACAAGAAGCCGCGCGCCACGGTGAGCAAGAAGCGCGCAGCAAAGCCCCTAGGCGGAAACGCAAACGATAATCGGGGTGGAAACAATAACAGTTCACCACCTGCTGTAGAGAAGCTTCCATCCGAAATGCTGCTTGGCCTTTTTGACACGGACATGGAGAAGGCCGAGCAAGACGCAGTTTGGACACTTATCAAGCACTTCAAGTCGAAGGGTAAGTAGTGCCGAAAAGTTTAGGCCAGAGCTTTTGGCTCTGGCCCTCACATCTAACGGCGGTTGATGACCGCTACCTCAAGACCCGGTTGCAGCCGGAGAAAGGCAGGTGCTCAGTGCGTAAAGACCGCGCGTTAAAACGTTAGCAGTTGCTGCGTCATCGGTATTCATCAACCCGGCGACGCGGCGACCGCCATTCAGTAGCATATGGGTAGATTCCCGTCCATTTCATAGGGTCAATTCATGACCGAGGTTAATGCCGCCGAATTAAAGTGCGCCGTCGAAGCGCAGCACAGCTGCACGGCCACCCTTACCCAATCGGTGCCGGTCAAAGAGACATTCGGCGGCAAGACGGTATGGGAAGGCATCGTCCATATTTTCAAAATTCACGGTCACCCCAAGGCCAAGCAAGCCTATGCCAGGTCGTCCCCGATAGAAGGTAGCGAGAAGCGGCGGTTCTTTGCGGTGCTGCATATGCCGCCGATTACGTCGCCAGCAGAGGCCGTAAGGGCAGCCATAGTGTCGGAACACAGGGGCGCGTCATGACCTTTGTACATATATGTGGAATTTTAGGGGTAATCTCCGGCCTAGTGGCAGCCTTCTATTGGTACAAGGCGAGCACAATAGAGGCCAAGACTGCCTGGGATTATGACCCAGCACTCAAACCTAAGAACATCGCAGAGCATAACTTTGGGATGGTGCATGCTCTAGGCGCACAGCAATTTTGGTCAGGCTACTACAATAAGCGCGCTGCAATTTGGACGGCGGTTTCGTTGTTATTTTGGTTAGGTACGGTCATGGGGTGAAACTCAAATTAGGGCACTACCGGGGGAATGAGTTCATGACGACGAAAAAACTTCTTGTTGCAGGGTTGATGCTCGCCTTCACCGCAAGCGCCGGTGTTGCGCAGGATGCGGCCAGCTATCCGCAGGGCCCCGTGAAACTCATCGTTCCGTTCGCGCCGGGTGGCGCGACGGACGTCGTCGCGCGCATATTTATCGACGTGTTGACGCCGCGATGGGGCGGCAAGTCGATCATCATTGAAAATCGACCCGGGGCTGGAACGATCATTGGCGCCAACGCCGTCGCCAAGGCTGCGCCGGACGGTTTGACATTGGGGATGATCGTCGGGTCGTTCATGACCAACGTTGCAACCACGCCGACGCTGCCCTACGACGCCGAGCGCGACTTCACCCCGCTCGGAATGATTGCGTTGCAGCCGTTCGCGCTGGTGGCAAACAAGTCATTCCCCGCCAACACTGTCCCCGAGCTCGTGGACGTTGCGCGCAAGAGTCCGGTTCCGCTGCAATTCACATCTCCCGGGCCCCGCGGCTCGGGGCATCTCGCCGGCGAACTCCTGAAGATTCGCGCCGGCATCAACATGCAGCACATCTCCTATAGCGGCGGGGCGCCGGCGCTGACGGATGTGATTGCAAATCGGGTGCCGCTGATATTCGACGTTTGGCATTCGGCGAGGCGTTACGTTGACACCGGCAGCCTCAAGCTGATTGCCGGTCTTGGCGCGCAGCGTCTCAAGGACGCGCCCGATGTGCCAACCATGGCGGAGACCTATCCGGGATTCGACGTCGTCGCGTCGCAAGCGGTCGTTGGACCTGCCGGCATGCCAAAGCCGATTGTCGACAAGATCGCTGCGGATATTCGAGCGGTTATCGCGTCGGCTGAATTTGCGGAAAAGACCAAGCATCTCGGGATTGAGCCGCTGGTCATGACGCCGGACGAGCTTGGCGCATGGATCAAGTCGGAGATCGCGCGTTGGCGCGACATTGCGACGAAGGCCAATATCAAATTGGACTAATCGTTCTATTTACGCCGCGCGCGCGATGGCCGGCGCGGCCGCAAGCCGCCGAACGAGCTTGGCGCATGGATCAAGTCGGAGATCGCGCGTTGGCGCGACATTGCGACGAAGGCCAATATCAAATTGGACTGATCGTTCTATTTACGCCGCGCGCGCAATGGCCGGCGCCGCCGCAAGCCGCCGAATGGCCTCGATCATGGCGGCGGGAGACGCAATGCCCTTTCCCGCGATGTCGTGCGCGCTGCCGTGGGCGACCGATGAGAACAGGATCGGCGTTCCAATCGTCAGTCCGGCGGTCTGATTGGGCGCCAGCAACTTTGCGGCAACATGGCCCTGGTCATGGAGCATGACGACGAAAGCATCAAAACCCGTCTTGTGAAACATGGTGTCGGCGCCAAACGGACCGGACACGTCGAGGCCTGCGGATTTGGCGGCGGCGATCGCGGGCGAAATGATCTCGATGTCTTCACGACCGAATAGCCCGCCCTCGCCGGCGTGGGGGTTGAGGCCGCTGACCCCGATTTTGGGCGCGGCGACGCCGAGACGCTTGAGCGCGGTGTCGGCGGCGCGAATAGCTCTGCCGACGCGTTCGGGCGTGATCAGACGCACCGCTTCGGCCACGCTGACGTGCAGCGTGGTATGCACGATGCGCTTATCCGCGAAGCACAGCATGAGAAACACGTCCTGCGGGTCGGTTCCCGTCTCGCGCGCGACGAACGACGGATAGCCGTCGAACGCGATCCCCGCGGCCGCGATTGAGGTTTCGTTCTGCGGGGCGGCAACCACGGCTTCGACGGATTTGGCCATCGCCGCCGCAATGGCGCAGCGCGCGCTGGCCAATGCGCCAAGGCCATAGGCCGCGCCGCTGGCGCCGAACGCGAAGTGTTCATCCGGTGCCATCGGTGCCATCGGTGCCGTGAGTACGTTGAGTGCGCCCGGCCACCGCGCCTCCGCGATATCGGTTACCACTCGAAAATTCAGCGGTAGACGCGTCGCCCGGGCGTGACGTTCAAGTACCGCCGGGTCGCCAACGACTACCGGTCGGCAAATTGCGCTGACTTGCGGGTCGAGCGCGGCTTTCAGGCTCACCTCAGGGCCGATGCCGGCTGGGTCTCCGGTTGCGATTGCGATGCGCGGCAATGGATTTGGCATGGCCATCGGGTCCTTATAGGCTGGTGTGCATGCGCGACACTAGAGCATTTTCAGGCGAAGTGGATGCCGGTTCGCAGTCAGATAATGTGTCAACTATAATGCTTGAGCGCATTGGGACGCAAAACCGGATCCCACCATTGCGGAATGCGCTCTGGAATGCCGGAGGAAATGCGTGAAGCGGATTGCCTTTGCCATTGCTTGTTTTACCGTCGCGGCCTCGCAGCAAGCTTTGGCGCAAGAATGGCCGGCGCGAGCTGTCCGAATCGTCGCGCCATTCGCGCCCGGAGGCACTGCCGATACGCTCGGGCGAATTGCCGCAGAACAGCTTTCCGAGGTGTTTGGCCAGCAGTTCTTCGTCGAGAATCGCGCCGGGGCGGGCGGCGTCACGGGTTCGCTGTCGGTCGCGCGTGCGGATCCCGACGGATATAATTTTGTCGTCTCGGGGATTGCGACGCACGCTATCGCGCCGGCGATCAATCCCAATACCGGTTACGACCCAATCAATGATTTTACGCATGTAGCGTATTTCGGCGGGCCGCCAATTGTCTTCATCGTTCCGGCGTCGCTCAGCGTTACAACATTGTCCGAACTCGTGGCGTACGCCAAGAAGCATAACGAAAAGCTTACCTATGCCTCGCCGGGAGCGGGAACGAGCGGTCACCTTACCGCGGAGTATTTTGCCGGCAAGGCTGGCATCGCGGTTGAGCACATACCTTATCGCGGCGCTGCGCCCGGCGTCATGGACGTTGTTGCCGGGCACCTGCGCTTTGGTTCAATGACCTGGACAACGGCGTCCGGCCAGATCAGCGCAGGAACGGTGATACCGCTTGCCGTCACGTCCGATCGTCGACTGCCGGATTTTCCCAATATCCCGACGTTCAAGGAGAGTGGCTACGACCTGGTGAGCACGACCTGGTTCTCGCTCTCGGGTCCGGCCGGATTGCCCAAGGATCTCGTGCGTAGTGTGAATCGTGAGGTCGTCAAGGCATTCGCAAGGCCGGAAGTTCAGAATCGCCTGAGGACCGAACAGATACTGACCGAACCGATGACACCGGATGAGCTTTCAAAATTTGTCGCGGATGAGTTAGCGCGTTGGAAGCCGCTCGCGGTTCAGATCGGGCTCAAGGCAAAGTGACGCCGAGTCTGACGGCACGGGCGGTATCACCGCTTTCGAATTCGAAACGTTATGGCGGCCTGCTGCCGCGACGTCCCTTCAAGTTCGTCGCCGGTTTCGCGAACGAGATTGGGAATGTCGATTTCCGTCAGTGGATCAGTGCATTCCACAACCAGTACCTCGCCAGCCGGCATACGGCTCAACGCCTTCCGCGTCCGTAACGCTGGCAAAGGGCACTTCAGGCCGCGAAGATTGAGGATTGTTTCCGTCATAGTGTGAATTCGCTACCATCGCTTGACC
>JBGPOB010000142.1:0-9071 GCA_041487815.1 Xanthobacteraceae bacterium
AATATCGCGCGTGCGATATCGAATCATCGGCAGCGCCTCCTTGGTGAGCGTGGTGATGACCAACTCACCGGACTCGCCCATCGAAAGCGGCTGCAGCGTATGAGGATCAATGATTTCGAAAAGGAAGTGATCCTCCCAGCCATGCAGTCCGCATTGCGCGACATGGCATTCGCACGCAACGCCGGGACCTAAGATTTCCGACAATCCATAGATGTCCACGGCCTTGATCCCGAGCCGCTCCTCCAGGTCTTGCCGCATGGCGTCGCTCCACGGCTCTGCCCCGAAAAGGCCAAGCCGTAAGGACGATCGCCGAAGGTCAACGCCCATGCCGGCGGCGACCTCGGCGATGTTGAGCGCATAGGACGGTGTCGCGCACAGCACGTTCGCACCAAAGTCCTGAATGAGGGTTACCTGGCGCTCCGTTCCGCCGCCCGAAACCGGAACCACCGTGCAGCCAAGCCGCTCTGCGCCGTAGTGTGCACCAAGACCGCCGGTGAATAGGCCGTACCCATAAGCATTGTGCACGATGTCGCCGGGCAGCGCGCCCGCGCAGGCCATCGAGCGCGCCATCAGATCGGACCAGCGATCGAGATCGCCCTTGGTATAGCCGACTACGGTTGGCTTACCCGTGGTTCCCGACGAAGCGTGAAGGCGGCGTATTTGCTCGCGCGGCACCGCAAACATTTTGAATGGATAATTGTCGCGCAGGTCGGTTTTTAGCGTGAACGGGAAACGCGTGAGATCGGCCAGCGCCTTGAAGTCGTCCGGCTTCACACCAGCGGCGTCGAACTTTTGCCGATAATGTGGCACATGGGCATAGGCAAGTTCCAGCGTTCGCTGAAGACGGCTCGTCTGCAGCGCCGTCAGCGTATCGCGTGACATCATTTCCACATCGGGATCGAGCATGAAGATGTCCGAATCGCGGGCCGCTGTCTGCGTGCTCATGGACCAACCTCTACATCGTCTCGATCGCGTCTCAATGATGATCTTGCTGTTATTCGACTCATCGCTTCGACCAACCAGGCTTGACCGCGGGTCCGGCGACGCCGGAGCCACGCACCGGAGTGTGAGTCAGCGCGAAACCCTGGTTGTAGCCGGCGCGCGTGATCAGGATAAATTTCAGCGCCCCACCGATCGCGGCGATGAAGATGCCTGCGAGCGCAAATAGTGCAAGGCTGATGCTCGGGGCGATGAAGCCGGCAATGACTAGCACGGCCGGCACGGCAAGGCCCAAAAGAAAGAAAGCCGGCTGGAAGGCGTCGAGTACTTCCAGCGCACGCGTCGGTGCACCGTCGACATGGAGTGCGGTGATGTACGATCGCCACGTCCAGCCGCGCAGCGCTGCGAAGATCAGCGCCGCAACCGCGATGGTCTCGACCGCCGGTCGCAGCGCGGGCAATATCGAAGCGGCGGCAAGGAACAATCCGCCGCCCTCGGCAATGCCGGTGACGAAAATCAGGGGCACGATCAGCGGCACGCGCCACGCCGGAATGCCCTTTGCTTCCCTTACGATCATCGCTTGGCTGAACAGAAACAACAGACCAAGTACAGCGGCGAATATCGTTAGCGCCCGCGATTCAAACCACATCGCGCTCCCAGCCGCCGGAAAAAACACGCCGGCGATCCAGGCTTCTCGCGCCATCCATGATCGCTGCGGCTGACGAAGCACATAGATGAAACGCCAAGGCCGGCCGATCTTCAACCACACCAGAAAGAGACCAAGAGCGACAAGCGCGAGCGCCACCCCGCCTACCGGAAGCAACGAACCGTCCTGAGGACTCGTCGTCGCGACGAACGCGAATAAACCCGTCCCCGCGCCGCCACAGATGAAATTGCCCGCGGCCTTCCAGTCCCAGTGTTGTTGATGCCAAGGCTCAACGCCCCTGGTGCGCAGTCTGCCAACCTCCTGCGCCAACAGCGGCGCCGAATCGTTGGACGGCCTCGGCGCTGCCGTTCCCTTGTCGTACAGATAGTAGAAGTTGGGCTCCGTCCCGATCTCCTCATGCATCCGGAAGTGTTGCTGTTCGCGCAGCAGGCGCGAGACATTACTGTTCGGATCGTCCGCGTCGCCGAAGTGAAGCGCATCAGCGATACAGGAGTTGACGCAGGCCGGTGTCGCGCGGGGATCGAGACCGGGGACGAGATCGTGATCCAATCCGAAATCGATGCGGTCAGAGCAGTACGTACATTTCTGTGCAACTCCGATCCGGTGTGGATCTTCGCGTTCGACTTCATTCTGCATCGCGACGGCGCCATAGGCGAACCGTGGCGCATCGATTTTGAAACGCGCCTGATAAGGACAGGCGACGTCGCAATAGGCACAACCGATGCAGATATCGTAATCGATGGTCACGATTCCATCTGGCCGCTGGCGCGTGGCCGTTGAAGGGCAAACATGCATGCAAGGCGGATCGGCACAATGCTGGCAGCCGACAGGAACGAACGTTCGGCTGACGTTTGGATAGGCGCCAGCCTCGACGTCGAGGACTTTGCGCCATTGCACCGCCGGCGATGTGGCGTTGGCGTGCCTGCAAGCCGCTGTGCACGTCTGACAGCCGACACAGCGTTCGAGGTCTGCGACCATCGCCCACCGGGTCATGCCGCGCCTCCAAGCTTTGTGATCTTGACCTTCACGAGGTCCGCCGCCGATCCCGTCGCATCGGTCAGTTCAAGCATCATCGGCACCAGCGCGTTCATGCTCGGTGCGTCGAAGTCTTTGGCATAGGGCGTCGCCCAATGATCGAATTGGCCGATGATCAACAGGGTGTCGGGGCGAATGCCCTCGCGCAGAACGACCTTGCCTTTGGTTGCATTGAGGGGCGAGCGCACCTCGACGCGATCACCGTCGGCGATGCCGAATTTCGCCGCAGCGCCTTCGTTCATCACGACACTGCCGTGGCCGATCACGTTATCGGCAAGCTCCTTGATTAACTGGAGACTGACGTTGTTGCCCCACGAGTACTGCATACTGCGTGAGGTAACGAGCCAGAATGGATAGTCGGCGATATCCACCTGGAAGTGCTTGGCAAGCGCGCTCTCCCACAGCTTGCCGAGGTCGCGCCAGTGCGGCAGCGCTTCGTACTCCTCGAGCTGACGATCCCACCAGTGGATATCCTGCTCATGAAGGCGGCGCCCAAGTTCCTTACCGATACGGAACAGCCGCTCCTGATATGGCTGTTCGAAGCGCAAGCCCAACTCTGAAAGCCTCGGATAGAGATACCACTTCAGCCGCGGAAACGGTTCAACTCGGAAGCCGTGCTCGCGGAACCAGCTCAGACCGTCGCTGGCCGCGCCATCCGTGATTTCCGCGCTGGCCGCGCGGCAGGTTGCGTCCCAAATCGTCTCGACATCATGCGGCTTTGCGATGTCGAGTGAAAAGTCATAGTTCCTGCCCGACAACTTGACGCCGTGCGCACCGTGGTTGACGGCGCCATTATAAGCTTCGAGTAATCCTGTGCGGCGCGCCAATTCGGTCGCAATCCAGGTGAAGTCGCGCGCTTCTCCCTGCGGAGGAACGGCCGGATCGCGCAGCGCGAAACCTTGATAGTCCCAGAACTGCTCGATGTATTTGGTGCCGCCGATGCGCAGTAGCTGTAGCCCTTCAAGATCGCTGCATTCCGGCAACAGCACGTCGGCCATGTGATTGGTTTCGTCGCGCGTGAGCACAAAGCAGACCGTGAACGGGAAATTGGCTACTGCCTCGCCCACGCGCTTGGTGTCCCAGAACGAAATCACGGGGTTCGTGCGATAGACGAACCACACGTCCGGCGGCGTGGCGTGTGGGAAATGTTCGAAGTCCTCGCTCTGCTGCATCCATGCGAGATGCGTCGGGCCGAGTGCCTGGCTCCATGCCGAGTTGGCAACCAGGGGCACCAGCGTCCGGTGACCCGACCGCATCGGCGGACGCGACACCCATGCGTCCTTGCTGGTCGGGTTCATCGGATAGTCCATGAAGCCATCGTCGCCTGGCGTAACACTCGACCAACGATTGTCTGCGGGACGATTGAGCCGCACCGTTGTACCGAGCGTCCCGCCCGGCACTTCGAGCGCGCCGACGAGGCAAGGAATCAATGTGCGCGCCCAACAGCATTCATAGCCGCCCCAACCATTGTTCACGGTCTTACCGAACGAGATCGACACCGGCCGATACGGCAGCGTTACACCTTCAATTTCGATCGTTTCGCCGACGCGAGCGTGATCGAGGAATTCATTGGAGATTCGGCGGATGGTCGCCGCCGGCACGTCACAAATCTGCGCGGCCCATTCCGGCGAATAGTCGCGTACGTGCTCGACGAGATGATCGAACGCGGGACGCACCTTGACTTGGTGATGCGGCGTTGCCTCGTTGTCGGGACCAATTTCAACGCCGTCGACTGCGAATTCGCCTTCAAGGATGGGATCAGCCTGGGCCGTATCGAAAGGCACGGCGCTGCCCGTCCGCCCATCGATTACGAGCGGCTTGCGGCTCGCCGGATCGCGCAGAAAATAGCCATGTGGACCGATGAGATAGGGCGACGAGGTGATATTCTTGAGAAATGGCAAGTCGAGGCGACTGCGTGGATGCTCGTGCAGCATCACGTGAATCATCGCGAACAGGAATGCGACGTCGGTCTTTGGCTTGATCGGGATCCACTCGGCCGAGCAAGCCCCGGTGATCGACAGATGCGGCTCGACTTGCACGCGCTTCATGCCGCGCTTGCGCGCATCGGCGTGACGCTTGACGCCGCATACACCGCCAGAGGCTTCCACGTTGGCGCCGAATGAGACGACATATTCGCACAGTGGCGTATCCGGGCAAACCGTAAACGCACGGTGCCAGAGTTCGCCATAGAGATGTTCCGAATGTGTGCACTTGACACCTTGGCCGGAGCCAAAGCTCATGTCGACCGGACCCCAAGCCGTGAGGAACGCCGGGAAAGTGCCCATATACGCGGTGGGCGTGCCGCCGCCGCCAAATGTCGCAGCGACGCGCGGGTAGCCAACTTCATCGAGCACGCCGGCCGTGCGTGCGACGTTAAGCTTTTCGGCGACGAGCGTTAACGCCTCTTCCCACGAGATCGGCACAAAGCCAGGATCTTCGGCGCGCCCCTTCTTTGGATTTGTACGCCGCATCGGCGTCAGAATGCGATTGGGACTGTACGCCTTCTGCACCAACCCAAACGCCTTGACACACACCTTGCCGCCCGCCGGATGGATCTTTGCCGCATCGAAATTAGGCGTGATTTCAGTGGCAACGCCGTCCTCGATCCGAACCGTCATCAAGTCCGGCCCCGCGACGCATTGATAACAATACGACGAGACAGTGCGTTCGCGGCTTTTGTGGGCGGACATGGCGCGCTCAGGTCATCCGGCGGCATGGGCGGTTGTGCGCTTCGCCGCCTTGGCCTTGAGACGCGCATGGGTCTTTGCAACGTCCACGACGAAGCGCGTGTGCGTTCCGCTACAAATCGGCTCAAGCTCGTCCTTGGCCGAAATCTCGAAAATAATCCTGCGCCCATCGACGACGCTCACCGTCGTTGTGATTTCCACCGCCATGCCAAGAAGTGTTGGCGCAAGATGCCGAATAGACACCTCCATACCCACCGAATCCTCGCCGGCGTCGGCATGTTCAAGCAGCAAATCGCGGCAGGCGTGCTCGATGTCGCCGACCAGGTGCGGAGTACCATAGACGCGGCCCTCGTCGCCCATAAAACCAATCGTGCGGCCGGAATCGACGACTACGCGCTTGACCTTCGAAATTCCGGGCCGAAGGCTTGCTTTCATCAGTATGCTCCCAGCGTACGGTAGATTAAACAATTTCTAGTCCGTCTGGCGGTTATGCAACTTGATCAGGGTCAATGTGGAACCCGCCGTGGATTCTAAATACCAAGATAGGCTTTTTGTACTCGACGATCGACCTGAATTTCCGCAGCGGTCCCGCTGAGGGTAATGCGGCCCGTTTCGATGACGTAGGCGCGATCGGCGATGGCGAGCGCGGCGCGGGCATTTTGTTCGACCAGCAATACCGTCAGACCATCCCGCTTGAGACGAACGACAATTTCCAAGATTTGCTGGACGAGGATTGGCGCCAATCCCATGGAAGGCTCGTCGAGCAGCAATAGCCGAGGTCGCGCCATCAGCGCCCGTCCGATGGCGAGCATTTGCTGCTGACCGCCCGAAAGCGCGCCGGCCGACAGCTTTCGTCTCTCCTCGAGCACTGGAAACAATGCATAGATGCGCGCCAAATCCAGCGTAAAATCTTCGGCGCGGCGCGTCCAGGCGCCAAGCTTCAGGTTGTCCTCAACCGTCAAGGGAGCAAACAGCTGCCGGCCCTCCGGCACCTGCGTGATTCCAAGCCGAACCCGGGCGTAACTGGGCAAACCTGCGATGGCCTCACTTTCGAAACGGATGGCCCCTCCCGTGGTGGGCTGAACGCCAGAGATCGCGCGCAGCAGTGTCGTCTTGCCGGCGCCGTTCGCGCCAACGAGTGTGACGATTTCGCCGGAACGAACCTCGAGCGAGACGCCATGTAACGCCTCGATCCTGCCAAAACCGCTAGTGAGATTCTCAACCGAGAGCACGCACCGCCTCCTGCGATCCATGAGCGCCGAGATAGGCCTCTATTACAGCGGGATTCGATCGAACCTCGGCCGCGGTGCCTTCAGTGAGGGTGCGCCCATTGGCAAGAACATGGATGCGGTCAGAGATATTCATAACCAGCCGCATGTCGTGCTCCACCAGAATCACCGTCACGCCATCCTTCACGATCGAGCGAATGACGCCTTCGAGCTCCTGTGTTTCGACCGGATTGCAGCCCGCCGCAGGTTCATCGAGCAGCAGCGCTTTTGGTTCGCTCGCAAGCGCGCGGGCAATTTCCAGCCGCTTCAACGCGCCATAGGCGAGCGCACCGGCAGGCCGCTCGGACTCGCCATCCAGCCAAACCCGCGCCAGTGCTCGATGCGCAAGCTCGCGTGTGCGCTCGTTTTGCCGTTTGACCGACGGTAAATGGAGAAGCTCCGACAGAACGCCCGTGGTTTCGTGGCGGTGGCGTCCGATCATCACGTTCTCGATCGCTGTCATGCGAAAGAATATCTGTAGGTTTTGAAATGTACGGGAGATGCCGCGACGCGCGAGCTTATGCGGTGCCAGTCCGGTTACATCCTCGCCTGCAAATCGCACGCGCCCCTCATCCGGCGCGTAAAGGCCGGAGAACAAATTGAACAGCGTGGTCTTGCCTGCTCCGTTTGGGCCAATGATTGAGAACACCTGGTCGGACTCGATCGAGAGACTCACCTGATCAATGGCGCGCACGCCGCCAAAAGCAATCGACAAATGTTCGGCTGCGAGAATTATCACGCTCGCCGCCGTGCAAACGCGGCAAAAAGGCCCGGCACAATGCCCTGCCGCAAAAAAATCATGAATCCCATCAGTAAAAGCCCGAGCACGGCGTGCTCGTAATCGTGAAGCGCGGTCAGCGTTTGCGGCAGCACGATCAGAACTGCGGCGCCGACAAGCGCGCCGGCAATGGAACCCATTCCGCCGAGCACGACCATTGCCGCCAGTTCAATCGAGCGCAGAAAACCGGAGATATCCGGAGTGATATGGCCGTTGAACAGTGCGAGATACGACCCCGCCACCGAGGCATAGATCGCCGAGATAACGAAGATCACAAGCTTCTTGTGCGCCACGTCGACGCCCAGGACGCGCGCGGCGACCTCGCTATCGTGAATGGCCCTCAGCGCACGGCCAGTCGGGCTGTCGACCAGATTCAATGCAAGTATCGCTCCGATGAGAAAGCTTACCGCCGAGACCCAATACCAACTTTGCGAGCCCTGCACGCGCCAATCGAACACTACGAGACGCGGAACCGACATTCCATCCGGTCCGCCGGTCCAACCTGCCTCATTGGTGAGTACGATCGCGATAAGTAGTCCGAAGCCGAGCGTGGCAACCGCAAGATAGTGGCCTTTGAGCCGCAATATCGGCCGGCCAACTACGAAAGCGATCGCACCGGAAAGCGTGGCACCGCCGACGATGCACAACCATGATGGCAGCCCAGCATAGGCCGGCCCAATCGCGACGGCGTAGCCTCCGATGCCAAGAAAGCCCGCGTGGCCGAGACTCACCTGGCCGGCGAAGCCCATCAACAAATTGAGCCCGGCGGCAGCCAGGGCGAAGATAAAGACGAGGGCGGCCACGCGGTAGTAGTAGGCGGAGGGAAAGAACGGCGGCAGCAGAATAGCAACCGCGGCCACCGCGGCGATCGATGACAAGCGATGCGAGGCCAGCGCGCGCACGCTCACACTCGCTCGATCTTGCCCCGGCCGAACAGGCCCTGCGGCATTGCGAAAAGCACGGCAAGGATCACGAGGAACGCGACCGCATCCTTGTACTTCGAGGAGACATAGCCAGCGCTGAATGCTTCCAGCATTCCAAGCAGGAGCCCCCCAACGACCGCTCCAAGTGCGCTGCCGATACCTCCCAGCATGGCTGCCGCGAATCCCTTCAGCGCCAGCAATGTGCCGACATCGTAACTGGTCAGCGTGATCGGCGTGACAAGGATCCCGGCAACCGCGCCGATCCCGGCCGACACCGCGAATGAAAGGTCGACGATGCGCTTTGTATTGATCCCAACCAGGTGCGCCGCAAGCCGGTTGGCTGCCGTCGCAATCATCGCCTTGCCAAGCAACGTACGATCGATGAACAGCCATAGCAGCCCCACGATGGCCGCACCGCCGGCAAGCACGACAAGGCTCTGCGGCATGATGGCCGCGGCGCCAACATGGATCGGATCATCACTGACAAGCGGCGGCAGGCTGTGGAAGCGTTTGTCAAAGACAACTTGCGCTGCGCCGCGCAGAAATATCGAAGCTCCGATCGTAATCATGATCAACGCCACCGGGCTTGCCCCATGCGCGCGATCGATGGCGAACCGATGCAGGGCAAGCCCGACGGCAATCGTTACGATGATCGCAAGAAGCGCGGCCAGTGGCAGCGGAACGCCGGCCTGCGCCAAGAATACAGTCGACATTCCGCCCAGCATGACGAACTCGCCCTGGGCAAAGTTGACGACATCGCAACCATTGTAGATG
>JBGPOB010000143.1:0-9058 GCA_041487815.1 Xanthobacteraceae bacterium
AGCAAAAAGGTCAACAACCAGCCCCCGATCAGTAGGAATCCGAACAAAGTAGACCCATTTGGCCCAGCAAATCCATGGAGATCCGCGAGACCGACAAGCAACGTGATCAAGAGCATCGTCCATGCCGCGCGAATTAGCAAAAATGAAAGTCCAAGGCGCTTGCGCATGCCGGTCGCGAGCGCATGTTGCATGAGCCATAGATGAAGACCCGTAGCCGCGAGGCCGATGAGGGCTGCGGCTGAGAGTGTCGCGACGCTGCTGGTAAGTGCGCCAAGAGTACCGAGCACGATAGCTGCGGTCGCAAGCGCGAGCCCAACAAAGGCCGGCCTCTTGGCTGGCGCTGCCGATAACGCAAACATCGGAAGGAGTATGTGGCTAAAGCCAAGCGCGAGCATTCCCATGAAACCGAATCCACCCAGAATTATGTGCGCAAGCGCGACCGCGTTGTGATCCCAAAGCAATCCGGTGTCGTAGTCGACAGCGAGCGCAAACCCCAGCCCGACAAGCAGCGCAAGCGCAGCCAGCGCCACCCAACCATAGGCAGCAACGATCGGGAGATTGCCCGCCCGCCGCAGATTATCGGCAAGGACACCGCCAAATAATAGCAGGCCGGCAGTGACAGCAACGGCGGCGGGAATTAGCACCACCGTCCTGGCCAGGTACATGCCAGCAATCAACGCCGCTATTCCAGGAACCGTCAGCCAGAAGACAAGCTTGATTACCCAGATGGCACCGATTGCTCGGCGGGTGGCGACCGGCAGCAATTGCACAGCGGCACCGATCGCGGTCGACGTCAATACACCGAGCGTCAAGAGATGAACAGCGGCCAGCAGTGGGCCTGGGCCCCCGCGGAACGTTGCGGCTTCCTCGGCACCAACGAGCAACGAAAGCCACGCCAGGACGTGAAAGACCGCCGCGGTCGCGAAAAAGCGAAAGGGTATCGACGCCGGCAACAGCCGGCTTTTGGCACCCACGAGAAAGGTGGCGGCAACCTTCATCCCAGCGCGCGGACAAGACGGAGCGTCACGCTATCCGCGCAGTCCGGATCCCCACATGGAGACGATATGACTTCATGGCTCCAGCCTCGGTCATCGAGCTCTGGATAAAGAAAGATCGGTTCTCGATCGAGGTGCGCGATAAGTATCGCATCGGCCGCATTGCTGTCGATCGCCCGAAGGATTTCCACCATGGGCTCTGGCGGCTCAAGCCCGCGCACGTCGATGTGCAGGGCCTCGCGCGTGCGCCACACCCGTAAGCCGTCCTCTGGCCGCGTGCAATCCATGTTGAAATTCCTTATCGCCGATTAGCCTTTTTAATAATTCAGTACCACATTACTTGTTTTCGCGCTACTATCAGTCTCGATGGCCAAGATGGAAGGCACCCCACACGATGCACGGCCAAATCAGCAAAGCGAATACTTTGTTCTGGATCAATGACAAGTAAACTTTCGAACGTTCAACGATCGGCCACAGGCTCGCAGAGAGTCCGAAGAGTGCGCGCAACTGACGTGGCCGAGGTCATCTCCCTCGACAAGCGTGTGACCAAAATCGCCAAGCCTGAATACTGGAACGAAATGTTCGCGGGCTATGGCAAGAGCCGTCGCAACGAACGCATTTTTTTGGTCGCTGAATTCGGCGATGACAAGGCAGGGCGGCGAATCGTTGGCTTTATTGTGGGCGAAGTTCGCGCGTGGGAATTTGGGTCGGCGCCTTGCGGCTGGGTAATTGCCTTGTCCGTTGATCCGGACGCGCGATTGCATGGTATCGGCCAAACTTTGCTCGAGGCGATTTGCATCGAATTCAAAAACGCCGGCGTTAGCAAGATGCGAACGATGGTGGCGAGAGATAATCAATTGCATCTACTGTTCTTTCGCAGTGAGGGCATGATGGCAGGGCCCTATATCCAGCTCGAAAAGGACCTTGATTGGTGATCTATGCCGCTGCGCGATGGGCTCGCGCCTTTGGCCATAGTCCGCGAGGAGATTTTCCATGAAGCTTCAGATTTCGAGTCGGCTCGCCATTTTCGCCCTATTGGAACTTGCTGCGCACCCAGATCAACAGCTTTCCGTCGCGGAGATCGGTGAGAAGTACGGCGTGTCCAGTCATCACCTCGCAAAGGTGATGCATATTCTCGGTCGCGCGGGGCTCGTACGCTCGCTGCGTGGCGCCGGCGGTGGGTATCAGTTTAGCGGTAGTGTACGGCGAATGACTTTACTCGACGTGATCGAGTTGTTCGAAGATTGGCGTTCGACCGATAGCGCGTCCCGGACAGTCGTAGGTACGGGCGAGGGACAGGCCTTGCGTGAAGTACTGGACGAGATTGATGACATTGCACGGGCGACACTCGGGTCGATCACGATTGCCACCATGCTGAAGCTTGTCGATCGGCACCGCGGGCCCGGCAGGCGAGCGTCCGCCGTCAGCGGCTGACCGCCTTCGGCCATTCCGGCAGTCTTATCGCAAACGCAACCTAATTTCTGGGAGCGCACTATCGTCCGTATCCACACGCACGACGGTCAAATTTGTTTGCCCATTTGTAGTCCCGGGATCAATGCGCCAGCCTGCGGCAACGGCCAAGACCACTCCAAGGGTCGCAGACGCCTTCGTCGATCAATTTGAAACCATTGGTGGCAACGCCTTCATCTCCACTGCGCAAGCGCGAGGCGACAGTCGAACAGCGCTATGAATCGTCGTAACTGCATGCTGGCGACCTTGATCTCGGTCAAATCGCCAGGCGGCGAGAACGTTACTATTCGCCGTCAAAAGAGAAGGGATCAAACGCAAAGCCATCCAAAGCCTTGAGTTGCTTCACCGCCGGCAAGCTGCATGACATCGAACCAAGGTGCGGCAGGCGCGTTCTCAAATCACGATGCACGCCGTCTCAAAATTTCAGACGGTGGCCGGCCGTGGGTGAGACCTCCGTCAAGAAATGCCTCGTATACCGTGCCATCCTTGAAGGCGAGAAGGAAAAAGTTGGCCCTCTGCTCAATGAAGTTGACGGCCGAAAGTGCGGCACCATCGATGGCTTCAGTTACAGCCGTGCGAACAGAAGTTCGGGCGTCGTTTGGAACGAGGCGAGTTTGAGGGACTGCATCAAGGATCCCAAAGCCAAAATACCGGGAGCCAATATGATCTTCATCGGGATCAAATGAGAAATGGAAGCCGACGACCTTTGGGACTATCTGAAGCAGTTTGGCCCCGATGGCAGCAAGAAGTGAGGAAGACTTCTTGCCCAATCGAACGCAAGGAGAATAGCTGTGCCTCGAGCAACACACGTGCGGGAGACGACGCGTGAACACGCGCCCAAAGATACGGCGTTCAACTGGGCGGACGTTCTCGATCTTGAAGGCGAGCTCACCGAAGACGAGCGGATGGTCCGTGATACCGCGCAGGCTTATGCACAGAAGAAGCTTTTGCCGCGGGTGATTGAAGCCTACCGCAATGAGCAATTTGACCGCGCGATCATCACCGAGATGGGCGACCTTGGATTGTTGGGTCCGACCATTCCTGCGGATTATGGCGGCGCGGGACTTGGTTACGTGGCCTACGGACTGATTGCGCGCGAGGTTGAACGCGTTGATTCCGGATATCGTTCGGCCATGTCGGTGCAATCGTCCCTTGTGATGTACCCGATCCATGCCTACGGCACCGAAGAGCAGCGGAAAAGATATCTGCCCAAGTTGGCCAGCGGTGAATTGGTTGGCTGCTTCGGTTTGACCGAACCGGATCATGGCTCGGATCCCGGTTCGATGATAACGCGTGCCGAGCACGTACCGGGCGGATATCGCCTCACCGGAGCCAAGATGTGGATCACAAATTCCCCCATCGCGGATATCGCGATCGTGTGGGCCAAGCTCGAAGGGACGATCCGTGGATTCATTGTGGAGCGGGAAACCAAGGGTTTTGAGACGCCGAAGATCGACGGCAAACTTAGTTTGCGCGCGTCGACTACGGGCGAGATCGTGCTCGACGGAGCGATCGTTCCTGAAACAGCCTTACTTCCAAACGCGCGTGGCTTATCCGGCCCATTTGGATGTCTGAATAATGCGCGCTATGGCATCGCGTGGGGCGCCTTGGGCGCAGCCGAATTCTGTTGGCATCGCGCGCGACAATACGTGCTGGACCGCAAGCAGTTCGGCCGCCCGCTCGCCGCCAATCAGTTGGTCCAGAAAAAGCTCGCAGATATGCAGACCGAGATCACACTTGGCTTGCATGCGGCACTCAGGCTTGGCCGGCTGCTCGAAGCCGGCAGGGCGGCCCCGCCGGCCGTGTCGCTGCTGAAACGCAATAATTGCGGAAAGGCACTCGAGATCGCGCGCGTGGCGCGCGATATGCACGGTGGCAACGGAATCTCGGAGGAGTTCCACGTCATGCGCGTGCTCATGAATTTGGAAACGGTCAACACGTACGAAGGCACCCATGACATTCACGCCCTCATCCTGGGACGCGCCATGACGGGAATTCAGGCGTTCGTTTGACCGCGGCGCGATGTCCTCGCCGGGCGAATTCGCAAAACGCACCGTCAAGCCGCGCCGGCACCAACGCGCGGCGTTGCCAGCCAGCGGACAACTGTGGTGCCAGTAACTGGGGCGCCGTTCACATGGCAAATGGATAGGGAGCGACAGATTTCGCAAAATCGTCGATCGTGAGCGTGCGCGCGATCGGCTCGGCCGCGCGTTGCGGACACCCGGGGCGCTCACAGATTCGGCACGCGGGTCCGATAGTAGTGACCACCGGATTGCTCAGGTCGAGCCCACGGGCATAAGCCAGACGTGATGCATATTTCATCTCGCAGCCCATGCCGATGGCGAGCTCGGCATCGTCGCCGCTTTGCGTCGCGCCGATCCGCTGCACGGTGCGGGCGAATGTGAAATAACGCGTACTGTCAGGCGTTTCGACAATCTGTGTAACAATGCGTCCTGGCGTCTTGAAACTGGCATGAATGTTCCAGCGCGGGCAGGTACCGCCGAAGCGCGAAAATGGAAACGTCGCGCCGGCGAAGCGCTTCGATATATTTCCCGCAGAATCGACGCGCAGCATGAAGAATGGAACACCGCGTGCGCCCGGCCGCGCCAGCGTCGCCAAGCGATGGCAGACTTGTTCGTAACTGGTGGCAAAACGCGCGCACAAGGCGTCGATATCGTATCGAAGGTTTTCGCTCGTTTCGTGAAATCGCGCATATGGCATGAGAATCGCCGCCGCCAGATAGTTGACGAGCGATACGGTCAACAACGTGGTCGTTGGGCGATCGGGCGGAGCGGCGCGGGCCACGATCCCAGCGATCAGCTCCTGATGCTCAGTAACCGCGACCTGGTAGGCGATCGCGAATGACCGGCCAGCCTCGGTCAATGTCTCGGCCAGCAACAACCTTTTGCGGTGACGATCGAAACGGCGGACATAGCCGGCTAATACGTCGATCGGCACGACTTTGATCTGTATGCCTCGCGTCGAGAGCCATTGGGATGCTGCGGCAGGAAATGTGTGCGCTTCGGAGTTCAGCACCCCGGCGAGAGTTTCCGCGCATTCGTCCAGTTCAGCAAAATAATTCTTCTGGTTTTGGATGTAGTCACGCACCCACTCCGACGGAGTTGAGGCGCGAGTCGTGTCGGGGAATCCATCCCGGCGGTCGAATACGCCGAGTTCGGTCAAACGCTTGCGTGCAAGATAGGATTGGTAGAGCCGCAAAATGGCTTCCGCGATGCCCGGCGCATTGCCCGCTATCTCGGAAATTTCATGCCGCGGTATAACGAGGTCGGAAAAAATCGGATCGGCGAAGACTTCGCCTAGATCGCTCACATCCGACACGTCGGCGGTTGCCGACAATGCCTTGATGTCGAGGTCATAGGCTTCCGCAAGCCGCAACAAGACCTGCGCAGTGACGGGCCGCTGATTGCGTTCAAGCAAGTTGAGGTAGCTCGGCGACACGCCAAGATCCTCGGCCATCCGTGTCTGGGTGATGCCAAGCTCCCGGCGCAGTCTTTTCAGCCGCACCCCAAGGAAGAGCTTTTTTTCAAGCGTTCCCGCCATGATGTAAACATGTCATGAAATGACAATAAAGCCAATGTAAGTTTTCGACAAATTTTCTTTTTCTAGGTATTTCAATGGGTTCAAGAAAGTAGTGCAATGCAATATATTGCCAGCAGGTGCCATTCATCGAGCAGCGGACACATCATGCAAGACCTCAGCAGCCTTATTCCCAGCGCGCCCAAAGGCCGATTTGCCGGGATCGAAAGACCTTATTCGGCAGCAGACGTGGGCCGCCTGCGCGGCAGCTTCCCGATCGCCTACACCATTGCTGAACGCGGTGCCAATCGCTTGTGGCAATTGCTGCAGAGCGAATCCTACGTCAGCGCGCTGGGTGCCAGCACCGGCAATCAGGCGATGCAAATGGTGCGTGCGGGACTGCAGGCGATCTATTTGTCGGGCTGGCAAGTCGCGGCTGACAACAACACCGCCGGTGCGATGTACCCGGACCAGAGCCTTTACCCGTCCAATGCCGCGCCAGAGCTTTGCCGGCGGATCAATCGCGCGCTGCAACGTTCCGATCAGATCGAGCACGCCGAGGGCGGCGCCAGGCGGGAATGGTTTGCGCCCATCGTCGCTGACGCGGAAGCCGGGTTTGGCGGGCCGCTTAATAGTTTTGAGATCATGAAAGCCTTCATTGAGGCCGGCGCCGCCGGCGTCCATTTCGAGGATCAGCTCGCATCAGAAAAAAAATGTGGTCATTTGGGAGGCAAGGTGCTGATCCCGACCTCGGCGCACGTACGCAACCTTGTTGCTGCGCGTCTTGCCGCTGACGTGATGGGTGTGCCGACGCTGGTGGTGGCGCGTACCGATGCTGAATCGGCGCGGCTGATTACTTCGGATGTCGACGAGCGCGATCGGCCTTTCATCGAAAAAGACAGCCGTACGCCGGAGGGGTTTTTCCGGCTCAAGGCCGGCACAGGTCTCGATCATTGTATTGCGCGCGGTATCGCCTACGCCAAATATGCCGATCTCTTGTGGTGGGAGACTTCGCATCCCGATCTGAACGAAGCGCATACGTTTGCCGAGGCCGTGCACAGGCAATATCCCGGCAAGTTGCTGGCCTACAACTGTTCACCCTCGTTCAACTGGCGCGCCAAGCTCGATTCAAATTCCATCGAGACCTTCCAGAAGGAACTTGGGGCCATGGGCTACAAGTTCCAGTTCGTGACGCTGGCTGGATTCCACTCACTCAATCATTCGATGTTCGAACTTGCGCGCGGTTACCGAAGCCGCGGCATGGCCGCTTATTCCGAGCTTCAACAAGCGGAGTTTGCCTCGGAGGCCAACGGCTATACGGCGACGCGGCACCAGCGTGAAATCGGCACTGGATATTTCGATCAGGTCACGATGGCGATCACCGGCGGTGCGGCGTCCACCGGAGCCATGAGGGAATCCACGGAAACGGCGCAATTCAAAGCGGCTTAGCTTCTATCAGGAGATTTTATCATGGCTGCACAACGGTATTGGGTCATCGGCGGCGACTTTAGCTGCATGGACTTCAAGACGCTGCGGAGCGGCACGCAGACAATATTGGGGCCGTTTGAGAGCCGAGAAGACGCGAAGTCAGAGTGGAAGCGCGTTTCATTCGAACACAAATCCAGCGCAACAGCACGTTTTTCGATCGTTCTGGAAAACGCCGCATAATCGCATCGATTGGAGGATCATATGGGCGCAGTGAAAATTCTCGGCCACGTCGATGAACGTGCGCGGACGGTGCTGACGCCAGCGGCACTCGGCTTTCTGGCCGACTTGCACGCGCGCTTCAACGCCCGCCGCAACGAGCTGTTGGCGATGCGGGCGGCGCGTCAAGCGCTGTTTGATGCGGGCGATACGCCGCACCTGCTCGAGGAAACGGCGAATATTCGCGCCGCCGATTGGAAAGTCGCGGCCATCCCGGCCGATTTGCAGGATCGGCGCGTTGAGATCACCGGTCCTGTGGATCGCAAGATGATCATCAATGCACTGAATTCCGGCGCCAAGGTTTACATGGCCGATTTCGAGGATGCGACGACTCCGACATGGGCCAATATCATTGAAGGCCAGATCAATCTGAAGGACCGCTGGGAGCAGAGACTGGACTATGTCGATCCAGTGTCCAGGAAATCTTACACGTTGAAAGACAAGCCGGCCGTGCTGATCGTTCGGCCGCGCGGCTGGCATTTACCGGAACACTACCTGCGCGTTGGCGGCGAGGACATGGCGGGGGCGCTCGTCGATTTCGGTCTGTATGTTTTCCACAACGCCAAACCGGCGCTGCAGCAGGGCTCGGGTCCATATTTCTATTTGCCCAAAATTGAAAGCCATTTGGAAGCGCGGCTATGGAACGAAGTGTTCGATTGCGCCGAGACGACTCTTGGTTTGGCGAAGGGCGCCATCAAGGCGACGGTACTGATTGAGACGCTGCCTGCTGCCTTTGAGATGGATGAAATCTTGTTTGAAATGCGCGAGCGCATCGTGGGTCTCAATTGCGGCCGGTGGGACTATATTTTCTCCTTGATCAAGCGGCTTGGCCGCCAGCCCAGGTTCCTCACGCCCGACCGCCGGTTGATGACGATGGATCGCGCTTTCTTGCGCGCCTATTCACGCAAACTCATTCAGGTCTGCCATCGCCGTGGCGCATTGGCCATCGGGGGCATGGCCGCGCAAATTCCGGTCAAAGGCGATAGCGTCGTGAACGACCTGGCATTCGCGCGCGTGCGTGCGGACAAGGAGCGCGAAGCCGGCGATGGACATGACGGTACCTGGGTCGCACATCCCGATCTTGTGCCGTTGGCGACCGAAGTTTTCGACCGGCTGATGCCGCAAAAAAACCAATTGGACCGCTTGTGCGAAAACGTGAATGTCACGGAAGCGCAAATGCTGGAGGTCCACGACGGCGCCCGTACGGAACAAGGCTTGCGCGAAAATATCCGTGTTGGCGTGCAGTACATTGAAGCCTGGCTGGGCGGACGTGGCGCAGTCCCGCTCTACAATCTGATGGAAGATGCGGCAACCGCCGAAATCTGCCGAGCCCAGATTTGGCAATGGCTTCA
>JBGPOB010000144.1:0-9007 GCA_041487815.1 Xanthobacteraceae bacterium
ATGGGACGGCTGTCGGCTGCGGGCTTTCGCCGCGTGGCGCTGGTGACGGAAGTCGAGCAGGGTTCGTGATCGGCGATTGATGCAGGTTGGCGCCACCATATCGACCATCGGCCACGCTCTGGTGCTGGGGTGGACGCTGGTTTCGTTTTCGGCGCGGCCGTTCGAGGCCGCGCCCGTCGATTCGTTGCCGGTGGACATCATTTCAGCAAGCGAATTCTCCCAGATCACCGCCGGCGTGAAGACCGCGCTCAAAGCCGACGTTCCGAAGCCATTGGTCGAGAAGCTGGGCGAAGCCAAGCCGGTGAAGGACCCGACGCCCAAAGTTACGGAGAAGCAGGAAATCGTGTCGTCTTCGGCCGAGGAAACGCCGCCGCCCGAGCCGACGCCGAAAGAACCAGAGAAGAAAGCCGAGGACAAGAAGCCCGAGCCGAAGGTCGATGCGATTGCCGAGGCCTTGAAAAAGGATGACGCCAAGAAACCCGACCCGCCCAAGCCGCTACCACTAAAAAAGCCGCCGCAGCCGAAACTCGATCTGAGCAAGATCGAGAACAAGCTTGCGCTGCTCGATAAGCGCGAGCAGCGTCGCAACGCCGCGACCGGCGCGACACTCAATGACAAGCCGTCGCTCGGCGCCGCGACCGGCAATGCCATGACGCTGAGCCAGAACGAAATCGACGCATTGCGCGCCCGGCTGCGCGATTGCTGGGATGTGCCCGTCGGCGTCCTCGACGCGCGCGACCTTTTCGTCGTGGTTCGCATCCAGTTCAAACGCGATGGATCGCTGGAGGGCGATCCGGCGGTGCTGAACAATATTTCGCACCCGGCGTTTCAGGTCGCCGCCGAGAGCGCGCTTCGCGCGGTGCGCAAGTGCGCGCCTTATTCGTTCATGCCGGTTGCCAAGTACGACGTCTGGAAAGACATCGAAGTGAAATTCGATCCGCGCGAGATGTTTCGCGGCTGAACAGTTTTTCGGATCCGGGAACCAAATTAATGCGACAAAAAACTTTTTCGCTTCGGAGGAAAGCTATTTCACGCCGAATGGTTATCCTGGGCAGCGCGGCGTCGTTTGCGGGCAGTGTCGGTGGACTGTGGCCGCGCGCGGCACGGGCCGCGTTGCAGATCGACGTCACTCAGGGCAACATTCAGCCGATTCCCATCGCAATTCCGGATTTCATGCCCGGCAGCGCCGCCGAAGGCGACACCCCGCGCAACATCAGCAACATCATCACCGCCAATCTCAGACGCAGCGGGTTGTTCGTACCGATCGATCCGGCAGCCTTCATCGAGAAGGTCGTCAGTATCGACGCCGTGCCGCGCTTTCCGGATTGGCGGGTGATCAACGCGCAGGGGCTCGTCACCGGACGTGTCACGCGCCAGGGCGACGGGCGGCTTAAGGTCGATTTCCGGCTGTGGGACGTGTATGCCGGCACCCAGCTTCACGGCCAGCAGTATTTCACCACGCCGGATAACTGGCGGCGCATCGCGCACATCATCTCCGACGCGATTTACGAGCGACTGACCGGCGAGAAGGGCTATTTCGACACGCGCATCGTGTTCGTCGATGAGACCGGCCAGAAAGAGCAGCGCGTCAAGCGACTGGCGTTGATGGACCAGGACGGCGCCAATGTGCGCTATCTCACGCGCGGGCAAGATCTCGTGCTGACGCCGCGGTTCTCGCCGGCGACGCAGGAAATCACCTACATGTCCTACGGGCAGGGCGATCCGCGCGTCTATCTTCTCAACATCGAGACCGGCCAGCGCGAGATCGTCGGCAATTTTCCCGGCATGACGTTCGCGCCGCGGTTTTCGCCCGACGGCCAGCGCGTGATCATGAGCCTGCAGCAAGGTTCCAACTCCAATCTGTTCGTGATGGATCTGCGCTCGAAGGCCACGATGCGGCTCACCGACACGCCGGCAATCGACACCGCGCCGTGCTTTTCGCCCGACGGCGCCAAGATTTGCTTTGAGAGCGACCGCGGCGGGCGGCCGCAAATCTACGTCATGCGCGCGACCGGCGGGCCGGCGCAGCGCATCAGTTTCGGCAAGGACGAGGGGTCGTACTCGACTCCGGTATGGTCGCCGCGCAACGATGTCATTGCATTTACGAAACAGTACCAGGGCCGCTTCGCGATCGGCGTGATCAAGCCGGACGGCAGCGGCGAGCGCATCCTGACGGAGGGCTATCACAACGAGGGGCCGACGTTCGCACCCAACGGTCGCGTGCTGATGTTTTTCCGCGACCCCGGCGGCGCCAGCGGGCCGTCGCTTTTCACCGTCGATCTGACGGGGCGAAACGAGCAGCGCGTCGCGACGCCGAGTTACGCGTCGGACCCGGCGTGGTCGCCGTTGCTGTCGTAGAAGAACGGTGCGCGGATAATAATGTAGCCCGGATGAGCGAAGCGAAATCTGGGGCTAGCCTCTCCGCGCGCGGAACTCGCGGGCGTCATTCATCGCGATGTCAGTCCCGGATTTCGCTTCGCTCATCCGGGCTACAATTCCTGGACGGCACCCTCACGGTATTCCCACACCCGCCCACCGCCACCGCCCTGAAGTTGCCGCGTTCACCGCGGATTAACCATACCAATCAGTTTCACATTATCGCCGGCTTTGACCAAGTCGCTGCAAGGTCTCGTCAAGGTTGATGGAACCTTCGTTTAACGAACGTCCTGTTACAGCTTGGGCATGAGCGAGCGGCCGGCACGACCGGCCATCGGCAAGAGGAGCCGCTGGAATGCCAAGCGTAATGCGCTTTATCCGCACTGCCAAGATCGCGGCCGTCCTGGTGGCGGCGCTGTCGATCGCGGCCTGCGCCAACAAGCCAAACGATCAACTCGGGCTTGCCGGGTCAGCCGCGCCGGGCAGTCAGCAAGACTTCGTCGTCAACGTCGGTGACCGCGTATTCTTCGAAACCGATTCGACCGAGCTGACGCCGCAAGCGCGCGCCACGCTCGACAAGCAGGCGCAATGGCTGGCGCAATACAACCGCTATTCGTTCACGATCGAAGGTCACGCCGACGAGCGCGGCACGCGCGAATATAATATCGCGCTCGGCGCGCGCCGCTCGCAGACCGTGCGTGAATATCTCGTCGCCCGCGGCGTCGAAGCCAACCGCATGCGTACGATCTCATATGGCAAGGAGCGACCGGTCGCGGTATGCAACGACATTTCGTGCTGGTCGCAAAATCGCCGCGCAGTCACCGTGCTCAACGCGTCTTCTTAACTGCCCGTCCCAAAGTCGGCACGCTGAGCCGTCCGGCGCCGCTCGCGGCGCCGGATGCGTTTTGCCCTCGCGCTTCGGCCGCGTGAAGGTCCGGTCGCGGCGATCGGTCACAATTTCGGCGATTGCCGCAGTTATGGTAGCAAATTGCCTGCCAATGGTGGCCACGATCATGATTCGCAGAAATATCCAACCCGGCAGCTATGTCGGAATGATGCTGGCGATCAGCGCCATTGCGATCAGCGTGTCGGAACGATCGGCATTCGCGCAAGTGCCGGCGACCGATCTTGTTGTCCGCATCGATCAGCTCGAGCGTCAAATTCGCCAGCTTACCGGCGCTATCGAGCAGTTGCAGTTCCGCAACCAGCAGCTCGAGCAACAGGTCCGGCGCATGCAGGACGATGCCGAAACGCGTGCGCCGGATGCCGCGCGTGGCGGCGCGCGGCCGATGCCGCCGCGGTCGGGCGCGATTGCGCAGCCGCCGCCGGCAGCGGCTGCGACACCCGCGCCGCCCCCGGCCATGCCAGCACCGGGGACGCGCCGGCCGGATGTGTTCGATCCGGCACTCAATCCCGACGCTCCCGGCGCCCCGCGTCAACTCGGCGTGCCCGGTCGGCGCTCCGAAGTGGTTGATCCCCGTTATGAGGCGACGCCTGGTCCGGGCGCGTCGCCGGCGCTGCCCCGGGGCGGAGAACCAGGCAGCACTGCGATCGTGGCCGAGGAGCCGCCGGTCGGCATCCCGGGCGGGCGGCAAGCGGGCGCACCGCTCGATCTTTCGACGCTCGCGAGCGCCGCCGTCGCGGATCCCGCACTGGCGCCGCGGCCGGACGCCGCACTGCGCCAACCCGCGCCGGCCGCCAACACGGTCGCGGCACTGCCGCCGACGCAATCGCCGCGCGATCAGTTCGATCTTGCTTATGGCTACCTGCTGCACAAGGACTACGCACTCGCTGAGCAGGGACTGCGCGCATTCATCGAGAAGCACCCAGGCGATCCGCTTACCGCTGACGCGCATTACTGGCTGGCCGAAAGCATGTTCCAGCGCCAGGACTACCGCGAGGCCGCCGAAGCCTTTGTCCTCATGTCGAAGAAATATGAAAGACATGCAAAGGCGCCCGATGCGCTGGTGCGCCTAGGCCAGTCGCTGGCGGCGCTGAAAGAGCGCGAACTCGCTTGCGCCACCTATGGCGAAGTGACCCGCAAATATCCGCGCGCATCCGCGAGCGTGAAACAGCTCGTCGAACGAGAACAGAAGCGTGCCCGCTGCTGAACCGGTCTCGGACACCGAAGCCGAGGCTCTGTTCGCCGATCTAGCCGATCTGCCGGCGCTGGCGCTTGCGGTGTCGGGCGGTCCGGATTCGACCGCGCTGCTCGTGCTGGCAGCGCGCTGGCGCGCCAACCTCGGACACGGGCCAAAACTGTTCGCCGTCACTGTCGATCACGGCCTGAGACCCGCCTCCCGCCAGGAAGCCAGGCGTGTGGCGCAGCTCGCGGGCAAGCTCGGCATCGATCACAAAACGGTGCGCTGGACCGGCCGAAAACCCGTGACCGGGCTGCAGGAGAAAGCGCGCAACGCGCGCTATCAACTGCTTGGGCGCGAAGCGCGGCGATACGGCGCGCGCCACCTCTTGACCGCGCACACGCTCGACGACCAGGCCGAGACCGTGTTGTTCCGCATGGCGCGCGGCAGCGGCCTCGCCGGGCTCGGTGCGATGGCTCGGGTGACGCCACTGGGCGACCTTTGGCTGATCCGGCCGATGCTTGCGGTGCCGAAGGAACGCCTGGTCGCGACGCTGCGCGCGCGTAAGATCGCCTTCGCCGACGATCCTTCCAATCGCGATCCGCGCTTCACGCGGGTGCGCTGGCGCAAGATCTTTCCGACGCTGGAGGGCGAAGGTCTCGACGCCACGCGGCTGGCAACGCTGGCGCGGCGCTTGCGTCGCGCCAATGCAGCGCTCGAAGCGGTCGTCGATGTGGTGGCGCAGCGGGCCGACATCGCGGCGCCCGGCGGGCCGATCACGCTCGATGCCGGGGAGTTCAGGAAATTGCCCGAAGAAATCGCTTTGCGTCTTCTGGGCCGTGCGGTCGCGAGCGTTGGCAGCGAGGGCAGCGTCGAACTGGGCAAATTGGAAGACCTGCTGGCCGCAATATTGTCGGCAATGGATGCCAGGAAGGTGCCGAGGCCGCGGCAGCGCGGGACGCTGGCGGGCGCCATGGTCACGGTGTCGGGAGACCGGATCACCGTCGAATCCGCTCCGGCGCGCCGAAATCCATCGAAATCGCCGCAAAAACGCGGTTCGCGCGGTCGAAAATCCTTGTTCACCAAGGGCGGGTAATTTCTTTGAATTCTTGCGCCTTTACTTGGCAGAATGCGGTTCGAGACCTACATTCTGTACGTTAACCAAAGCGCGGATCGGTTTGTTCGTCGATCCGGGGATATAACGCCGGTCGCGCCAAGAGGGACGTTGTAGAAGGGACGTGGGATGAACGCCAATCTGCGCAATTTCGCCCTCTGGGTGATCATCGTTCTGCTGCTGCTGGCGTTGTTCACGCTGTTTCAGAATCCCGGAAGCCAGCGCACGAATACGTCCGACATCTCGTTCTCGCAGCTCTTGACGGAAGTCGACCAGGGCAAGATCCGCGACGTCGTCATTCAGGGGCCGGAAATCCACGGTACTTTCACCGACGGTCGGCAATTCAATACCTATGCGCCGAACGATCCGACGTTGATCCAGCGCCTCTACGGTAAGGGCGTCAGCATCACCGCGCGCCCGCTGACCGAAAATGTGCCGTGGTTCGTCTCGCTGCTGGTGTCGTGGCTGCCGTTCATCGCACTGATCGGCGTGTGGATTTTTCTGTCGCGCCAGATGCAGGGGGCGGGCGGCAAGGCGCTTGGCTTTGGCAAGTCGCGCGCCAAGATGCTGACCGAAGCCCACGGCCGCGTCACGTTCGAAGACGTCGCCGGCGTCGATGAGGCCAAGCAGGACTTGCAGGAAATCGTCGAGTTCCTGCGCGATCCCGGAAAATTCCAGCGGCTCGGCGGGCGCATTCCGCGCGGCGTGCTGCTGGTCGGTCCACCTGGCACCGGCAAGACGCTGATTGCGCGCGCCGTCGCCGGCGAGGCCAACGTGCCGTTTTTCACCATTTCCGGTTCTGACTTCGTCGAAATGTTCGTCGGCGTCGGCGCCTCGCGCGTGCGCGACATGTTCGAGCAGGCGAAGAAAAATGCGCCCTGCATCATCTTCATCGACGAAATCGATGCGGTCGGCCGTCACCGCGGCGCCGGTCTCGGCGGCGGCAATGACGAGCGCGAGCAGACGTTGAATCAGTTGCTTGTCGAGATGGACGGCTTCGAAGCCAACGAAGGCATCATCCTCATCGCCGCCACCAATCGGCCCGACGTGCTCGATCCGGCATTGCTGCGACCGGGCCGCTTCGATCGCCAGGTCGTGGTGCCGAACCCTGACATCGTCGGCCGCGAGCAGATTCTCAAGGTCCACGTCCGCAAGGTGCCGCTGGCGCCGGATGTGAACTTGAAAGTCGTCGCGCGCGGAACCCCCGGCTTCTCCGGCGCCGACCTGATGAACCTCGTCAACGAGGCCGCCTTGATGGCCGCGCGCCGCAACAAGCGCATGGTCACGCAGCAGGATTTCGAGGACGCCAAGGACAAGGTAATGATGGGCGCCGAGCGCAAGTCGCTCGTCATGACCGAGGAAGAAAAGATGCTGACCGCCTATCACGAGGGCGGGCACGCCATCCTCGCCCTCAATGTCAAGGCGACCGACCCGGTGCACAAGGCCACCATCATTCCGCGCGGCCGGGCGCTCGGCATGGTCATGCAACTGCCCGAGCGCGACAAGCTATCGATGAGTTTCGAGCAGATGACCTCGCGGATCGCGATCATGATGGGCGGACGCGTGGCGGAAGAAATGATCTTTGGCCATGACAAGGTTACGTCCGGCGCGCAGTCCGACATCGAGCAGGCGACGCGGCTTGCCCGCATGATGGTGACGCGCTGGGGCTTTTCGGAAGAGCTTGGCGCCGTCGCCTATGGCGAGAATCAGGACGAAGTGTTCCTCGGCATGTCGGTGGCGCGCCAGCAGAACGTCTCGGAAGCGACCGCGCAAAAGATCGATGGCGAAATCCGGCGTCTGGTCGAGGCCGGACATCAGGAAGCGCGCGTTATTCTCGAAGCCAAGCGTGCCGATCTTGAGACGCTGGCCAAGGGCCTGCTCGAGTTTGAGACGCTGACCGGCGACGAGATCAAGGATCTTTTGGCCGGCAAGCGGCCGGTGCGCGAATCCATCATCGAACCTTCGACCCCGCGCAGCTCCGCGGTGCCGCCCGCCGGCAAGCCGCGCCCGCGCCCGGAAGCGTCTGGCGAGCTGGAGCCGGCGCCGCAGGCCTAGGCTCTCTCCGCCACAGTTTCGTCGTCATGGCCGGGCCTGTCCCGGCCATCTCGATTCATGGGGCGCATTCGAGCGCGTCCTATCGGGATGCCCGGAATAAATCCGGGCAAGACGGTGATAGGCTGCTGCATGCCTCTGCAAAACCGCGTCTCTCCCTTGGGTGAACTCTTTGCCGCGCCCGCGCGCGGCACGTTGCTCGGCAATCGCGGCGGCAAGTTTCATCGCGACGATCGCACGCTGGGTCCGCGGCGCTTCGCGTCGCGGCAATGGATCTGCTGCGTGCTCGAATTCAAGAATCGCCGGCGGGAAGTCTGGGGCTGGGGCTATACCGAATTGTTTTTTCTCGACGAGGTGACCGCGCTCGCCGCCGGCCACCGGCCGTGTTTTGAATGCCGGCGCCATGACGCCAACACTTTCGCCGCGGCGTGGGCGCAAGCGCATCGGCAAGGGTGTGATCCCGAAAAGTTGCAAGACTTTCCCGCCTTCGCGAAGCCCGCTTCGGCGGGCGAAGCGAGGTCGGATAACGTCACACCCAATATCAAAATGTTAGAAGGGCGATCCGGCGCGACCGCGGTTGATCAGGCTGTAGGCGCGCCGCCGCGCGCACAAGAAATGGACCGCGTGCTGCACGCCGAACGGCTCGACCGCCAGACCAAGCGGTTGCATCGGCACCCCATCGACGCTTTGCCCGACGGCACCGTGATTGCGCTCGCGGGTGCGGCGATGGCGGTGCGTGGCGCCAAACTACTGCCATGGGCGCCCTCGGGGTATGGCGCGGCGCGGCCCCGCCCGCACGGTGGCATGGTCGATGTGTTGACGCCGCCGACCATCATCGGGGTGCTCGCCGCCGGTTATCGGCCGCGCTGGCACGCGAGCGCCGGCGCGTAGCGCGCCGCCGTTGACCTTAGTCAAGGCGACATCGGCCATTGCCGGCCAGTCTTCAATCATGAACATTCCAGCCGCGCTTGCGCGCCGCCGCGAATACGCTGGGCCGGCGCTGTTTTCGTACGGCTTCCGCCCGTTTTTTCTCGGCGCCGCACTATGGAGCGCCGCGGCCGTGCTGTTGTGGGTGCCGTATTTTTCAGCCGAAATCACGCTGCCCATCGCCATGGGTCCGCTCGATTGGCATATGCACGAGATGGTCTATGGCTACGTCGCGGCGGTAATCGCCGGCTTTCTGTTGACTGCGATCCCGAACTGGACCGGACGTTTGCCGGTATGCGGATTGCCCCTCGCCGCGCTCGCGGCCCTATGGCTCGCGGGGCGTGTCGCAATCTACCTCGGCGCCATGATCGGAGAGGGCTCGGCGGCGGTGATCGATGTCTCGTTTCTGCTGGCGCTGTTTGCGGTGGCGTTGCGGGAGATCATAGCGGGGCGCAAT
>JBGPOB010000145.1:0-8958 GCA_041487815.1 Xanthobacteraceae bacterium
CCCCACTCGGCCTTCGCCGGCAGGACGCCCGACGAGGTCTATGCTACGCAGGCAAACGAGGAGAAATTGGCGGCGTAACCAAACCCGGAATCCACCTTAGCCAAGTCGCCAAACTGTCCCGCAAACCGGGACCACCTCTTTTCAATCTTTGAATCGATGCTCCAAGATGGGCTCGGCTGTGAGGATGGTTTTGTCGCGGCTCGCAAATACCTAGAAGATGAAAGTGATCTCAGGACGCGCTTTTCTCAATTTTTGTCTGCTATCAATGTTTTAAAGCACGGGCGCGGTCGGAGCTACGATTTACTTGTCGCCGAATGCGAGGGCTTGCCATTCCGGATTAAGAGGCCGGAAGAAGACTTCTTCTGTGAGGGTGATGTTTCCGAAATGTCGACTCTGATTGAAGTTGACGATCAATTCGTCTTGGGATGTGCGCAGATCATTCGGGACGTATCACGCGTGATTGCGAAGGTACATCCCGGCGTACTTTAGGCTTTCTTCCAACCGTGTGAGCGCCAGCTCCTAGGTGGCAAACGGCGTGACGTGTGGAAGCAAATCAATCGTGTCACCTATGACGTGACGTCGAAGCCGCCGGGCACGATCGAGTGGGAGTGAACGATTAGCTTGCCCAACCAACCATGCTTCGCTGGTATTCAATTGACAACGTGCAATCGGGCGTCAGCTAGTTTCTTGTTAGGCTGGCCGTTATGAGTCGATTTCATCGACTCAGACTTGTCGGTGAGCGAAGCGCGTTCTTGGATACCTGCGAGAAGGTGCGATGGAATTTCGGATGCCGGAACGGGACGCCCAAAGAAGAAGCCTTGTACCTGATCGGCGTCCGCGTCGTATAGAAAATCGACTTGGCTAGCGGTTTCGACGCCCTCGACGGTAACACGCATATTCAGCTCGCGGCCCAATGCGATGATCGTCCGCACGACTTTCTCGGCGTCGCGGCCGGAGCCTCCGAGGCCCTGCATGAAGCTGCGGTCGATCTTGATCTTGTTGAACGGGAACCGCCAGAGGTAACTCAGGCTCGAATAGCCGGTGCCGAAATCGTCCATTACTATCGAAATGCCCATGGCCTTTAGCTTCTTGAGCTCTACCATTGTGCTTTCGTCGTCGCCGAGCAGGAGCGATTCAGTAATTTCAAGCTCCAGCCGGTTAGCCTCGAAGCCGGTTTCTGCAAGTACGGTGGAGACAACGTCGCTGACGCTGCCGGCAGCGAATTGTTCGGGCGACAAGTTCACGGCGACGGTCAGGTGTTTTGGCCACGTCGCTGCGGTTTGGCACGCCTCGTGCAGCACCCATGCTCCGATCTTGTCAATGACCCGCATTTCTTCGGCGATCGGAATAAATGTTGCAGGCGGAATCAGCGTGCCATCTCCCGCCGGCAGGCGCACCAAGGCCTCAAAACCGATAAGATTGCGGCCATTCACTTCGAACAAAGGCTGAAAGTGTAACTCGAATTGCCCGGTCGCGACTGCGTTGCGAATCAGTTTTTCGAGATGGAGTCGTGCATGAAGCGATTCATCCATGTCCGGCGTGAAGAATTTGACGCAGCCGCGCCCGGCCTTCTTGCCGCTATAGAGCGCAAGGTCTGCGCATTTCAACACTCTGTCCGGCGTGTTGCCGTCCGAAGGTGCCAATGCAACGCCGATCGTAATGGCGGCGGAAATATCGTGGTCCCTGAATTTAATTGGCGCTGCCATCGCCGAAAGCAATCGTCGGGCAAAATCCTCGGCCATCCCTTTGTCGGCAACATGCGTCTGCATCACGACAAATTCATCGCCACCAAGCCTGGCAATGACGTCATCAAGGCGTGTTATGGCGCGCAATCGTTCCGCGATTGTCTTGAGTAGAAAATCGCCGCCATCATGGCCAAATGTGTCGTTTACTTCCTTGAAGCGGTCGATGTCGATGAAATGTACCGCCAGCGAATCGCCCGTGGACGGCAGCACAGCCAGCGCTCTCTCGAGTCTTTCGATCAAGCTTGCTCGGTTTGTAAGGCCCGTCAGCGCATCATGGTGCGCCAGATAACGGATGCGACGATCGGCTTGCTGCTTCTCCTTGGTGCGACGGAACCAGGCAATTGCCGGAATTGCGAACGACAAAGCCGTCAGCAGGCACAGCAATGCCGCCGCTACGGCGAAGTCCAGGTAAATCTCGTCGCGCGCACTCGTCTGGTCAACATAGGCCGCGACGACGGCGACGCGGCGCTGATCGACGAGGACCGGAACATAGGCTCGCGCGAAATAGGCTGGCATATCAATCGAATTTCCCGCCTGCGTCGCAACAATTGGCTGCCCGGAACTGATCGTCCGTACGGCGTCGGCGTTGAGCTCCGACAAGTCGGCGAGCGCAATCTTTTTCCGATCCGAAACCAGCTGGGAATATCCGTGACGATTGAAAATCTCGTAGCGGAAGACCTGATCGGACCGGCTTGCGCTTTGAAAAAAAGCCATGCTAGCGGCGGAGGGCTGCTCGCCGGCGGCGATCTGCTCAAGATCGGTGACGCTTTCCGCCAGATAGCGCGCCCAGCTCGTCGCAGCGGACGTGGCGAATTCGTAGAGCAGATGATCGGCGGTCAATTTCACTACGACCCAGGTACCGCCGATGAGAAAGCAAAACAGCGCGGCAAAAAAGCCGATGTTACGTCGAGCCGAGGTTCTAGACGGTTTCGACATCGATATACCTAGCGAGTCGATCGCAGCTTTGCGATCTCCCTTTCGATTGTTGTCAGTAATTCGCGGTTGTGCGGGTTGCTGTGGGCCAATTGGACGACGACCGAATCGAATACATCGCGCGCCTTGGCGAGATCCTGCTGCGACGGATAGATCACCCTGCGCCTCGGATCAGATCTTAATTTTTCCAGAATCTGGGCGTCATAGGTATTGATCGCATCGATGTAGCGCGTCGCCGACCAAACGCCGCTAAATTTGCGGATTATATTTTGGGCGGTCCCGGGTAAGCTGTCGAATTTTTGCTTGTTCATGGTGATTAAAAGGGGGACCGATCCGAGATCGAGTAGGTAGTGATGGTTCGCGAAGCGCGAGATTCCAAAATCGACCAACACTTCGAGCGCCGCGGTCGCACCATCGATCGCTCCGCGGTTGATCGCGTCAGCCGCCTCGTTGATGGGTAATTCCGCCGGGGTCATGCCGAGAGCTCTGAGCACAGCGCCTTCGGTCCGGTTGCTGGTGCGTATTTTCATGCCGCGCAAATCCTCGAGCGACGCGATCGGGGTGCGCGTGTGTATGCTGAGCGGCTCGGTGGCCATGGCGGCGATGACGAAGAAATCCTCGTACCCTTTCAACAATCCGCTGCCCACGATCTGCGTATAGACGTGCGTGGCCTCCTTAGCGTCACGAAACAGGCCGGGCAATTCCATCACGGTATTGTCGGGAAATCGCTCCGGCGTCAGGGCGGGATGGACCCAGGCCATATCTGCGGCGCCGCTCAAAACCAGTTGCGCTTGCTGCGCGTAGCTCCGACCGAGTAGGCCGCCCGGATAGAGCTCGATTTCGACGACGCCTTTTCCTTCGAGATTTACGGCGTTGACAAACGGCTTGACGACGCCGTCGTAGGCAAACTCCCGGTCCGAGGCAAAAAATGCAAATTTGAGTTTGACCGGCTCGGCACTTGCCGTGAGCGGCACTAAGGCAAATGCGATCGCGGCGCAGAGCGCTCGGTGCATCAAGATCGAGAGCGGCGCGGACATCGGCTTTCTTCTTTCGATAGGTTCAGCGGGTTAGCGGAGTCTCGCGATCTCAGCGTTTGCCAAGTCCAGCAGCTCGCGATTGCGCGGGGCCTTGGACGCCCATTCTTCGGTCACGGACTTGAACACGACCTGAGCCCGATCCAACTCCGCTTGGGATGGGGTGATCACGTTGCGCCGCGAGTCGGCCTTTAGTTGCTCGATTGCTTGAGCGTTGATCGTTTCATATCCGTCGGAAAAGCGCTTTGCTGCCGCGACACCGCTGTATTTGCGAATGGTGTTCTGCGCCTGCGCGGGAAGGCTTTCAAATTTTTTGCGGTTCATCAGCAGGCTCAGCGAGCCCGCGCTAATCCGCAGCAAATAATGATAGCTCGCGACGCGCCCGATGCCAAACTCCTGCAATAGCGCCGGTGCAATTGCAGCGCCATCGATGGACCCGCTGCTGATCGCTTCGGAAACCGCGGGAGCGGGCATGAGTATCGGCTCTACACCAAGCCGTGCCAGCGCGGCGGATTCAATTGCGCTGCTAACGCGAATTTTTTTGCCTCGCAAATCATCAAGGGAAGCGATCGCGGCATGCGTGTGAATGCTTTCCGGTTCCGTGCCAAAGGCGCCGATCACGAAGAAGTCGTCGTATCCCTTCAGTGCATGGGTGGAGAGGAGTCCGGTAAAGACCATGCTCGCCTCTCGCAGGCCTCGGAACAGGCCGGGCAGCTCAACGACAGTGTTGTCTGGGAAGCGATCCGTTACTCCTGGAATCACGAACGCAATGTCTGCAACCCCATTAAGCACCAATTGCGCTTGCTGAGCCGGCGCCTTGCCGAGCGCGCCGCTACTGTAGACTTGAATGTGCAACTCGCCTTGCGCTTCATTGTTAACGGCGTCGACAAACGGCTTGACCATGTCGACGTAGGCGCTCGTGCGGTCGGAAGTGAAGTACGCCAATTTGAGCTCAATCGGCTCAGCCGCTGCGATCGACGGCAGCACGACGATCGAGGTGGCGGCGCAGCGCAGTAAGAATTTGAACATCGATTTTTCCAGTCGCGGCGTTGTTCGAAAGCGAACTGGCGATCAACTTGAAAAGTCGGCAGCCCGATAGCGAACGGTGTATGCAATTAAATTAGATAAAGTTCCTTTATTTTGACTTGCCGGGATGCCTCGTATTGATCTGGACTACCTCCGTATTTATACGTAGTTAAGGTACTTATTCTTAGGGACGCGCCAGCGCCCAGGGCCACGAGGCGGCGGTCGTCAGCTTCTGCCGGAGCGAGCAGATGGACATCTCTCTTTTTAAGCGCTCAGCCATCGTCACCGGCGGCAGCAAGGGCATTGGGCTCGGCGTTGCCATGCGCTTCGCGGCCTCCGGCGCCGATGTGGCGATCGTCGCGCGCGGGCGCGCGGCGCTCGATGCCGCGGTGAAATCGATCGGCGCGACGGCGAAAGCCCGCGTCATCGGCGTGCAGGGCGATGTGGCGGTCGCCGACGACGTCAAGCGCGCCTACGACGAAGTGATGCGCGCCTTCGGCAAGATCGACATCATCGTGAATAACGCCGGCACCGCGCGCGCCGGCCCTTTCGAGAACCTCACCGACGAAGCCTTGCAGGGCGACCTTGACCAAAAGCTGTTTGCGGCCGTGCAGCTGACGCGCCTGGTCTGGCCGCAGATGAAGGAGCGCAGGTGGGGGCGCGTCATCAACGTGCTCAATATCGGCGCCAAGTCGCCGCGGGCCAATTCCGCGCCGACCACGATCTCGCGCGCCGCCGGTATGGCGCTGACCAAGGTGCTGGCGGGCGAAGGCGCGCCGTTCAACGTGCTGGTCAATGCACTGCTGGTCGGCTTCATCGAGGCCGACCAGCACGTGCAGAGTGCAGCCAAGTTGGGCATTTCGATCGACGAATATATGTCCTCGCGCGCGAAAGACATCCCGATGCGCCGCGCCGGCAAGCCGGAGGAATTCGCCAACCTGGCATGCTTTCTTGTGTCCGACGCGGCTTCTTACATCACCGGCACGGCGATCAACGTCGACGGCGGCCATTCGCCGGCGGTGTGAAGGTTGTCCACAGCTCGCCGATTGGAAGCGGCCCGCCACTTTACCGTCGATATTCCGTCAAGGGTGCCTGCTAGCGTCACCTTGCTGGGGCGGCGCATCCGGAGACCATCATGCACATGAGCGGATCGAGCTATCTCTACACAATCACCAATATGGAGCGATGGGATCGCTGGGATTCGATTGGCGATTTTCTCGAAGAGCTTGTTGCCCATGATCTCACGACCCAACACCCGCGCGTCGATCGCATCCTGACCTTCAGCCAATTCCTGAACGAAGCGTTCGAACTTGCCCGCAAACATGGCTGGTCCGGCCAAGTCGACGCCGGGCCTTACGTGTTTGCGCTGCCAACCGGCGCGTCGGGACCCGAAGTCAACATCGCGGCATGGAGCGAGGGCGAGGCAGGCATCACCTACATCGCCTCGCCTTATCCGCTCCCGTGGCTGCAGGAGCCGGCGCCGGTCGAGCGCGCCGCAATTGCGGCAACACCTGCCGAATCTGCGCCCGCTGAGGCCGCAACCGACGATACTGCACCCGCGGATGCGACGCCGGAGGACAACGCCAACCCGGTCCCTTTCGTCGTCGCGCAACAGCCGGCACCAGCATTGATCCAATGATCGCCTGGATGACCTGGTGGCTGCCGCGATAGTGGCCGGTGAGGTAACAACAGCGCGTCACCGGCGTTCGGCGGCCAGATCGGCTACCGATCAATACTGCGGTCGGACAGGGAGCGGTGGACCGACGAGCAATTTCGCCGCCCGCCGCGTTCCTGCGCATGCCTCGGCGCGGTCGGATTTTCGACGGCAATCCTCATCGTTTATTCAAGTCTCTCACTCGGTTCCTGTACAATGGCCTGACGTTGGGCATCCTGATTGCGAGGATGGGCGCAAGCCCCGCGGACGCGGTCCGCAGCAATTCAATCGACGGGCCGTGCGATCGTTTCAAACGACCGCGGCGGAAGAACTTTGCCTGCAACGAATTTTATCTCATGTCCGCCGACGCAGCGCACGCCAAAGCCACAACACGATGATCGCGCCCACCGTGGATGCCATCAGGATCCGGGTAAATCCGAAAATCTCGACATGGAGGACTTCGGCGAGTTTGCCGCCGACGAACGCCCCCGCGATGCCGACCAGGATATTGGTGAACAGCCCGTGGTCGGAATCGGTGACTTTTTCCGCGATCCATCCGGCAATCCCGCCGATAATCAACATGGTGATCAGGCCGGTCCCGGGGTGTCCGAATATGCCATAGGCGTCGTTCATGGCCGATCCTCCATCCGTTGCGCACCCGTGCTGGCGAGCATGCATGCCACGCCGGGGCACGTGGTGACAGGGGGACGCCTTGCCCCTATTTTCGCTCGGCAACGAGACTGCACCGGAAGATGATCGCGCTGCCCCATCTCATTGAACGCGCCGCCGCGTTCCACGCGCGCCGCTGCGCCGTGGCACAGGGCGCATTGCAGCTCACCTATGGCGAACTGACCGGCCGCGCCGCGCGACTGGCGGGGGCCATGCTGGCACGCGGTATCCGGCCGGGGGAACGGGTTGCGATCCTGTCGCGCAACAATTTTCGTTATCTCGAAGTCAATCTCGCCTGCGCGTTGGCCGGCATCATTCTCATTCCGCTCAATCACCGGCTGGCATCCAAGGAAATCGACGGAATTCTGGCGCGCACGCAGACGCGGCTGCTGTTCCAGGCGCTGCCCTACAATGCGCGCGGCATCGACACGGTTACATTTACCGATGGCGATCCGCCCGACGGCGATAATGCCTATGAGAAACTCCTCGTGACCGGCGCACCGTTGCAGCAATCGTTTGAATCCAAGCTCGACGACGTTGCGCAAATTTTCTTCACCAGCGGCACCACTGGCGAACCGAAAGGCGCGTGCCTGACCCACCGCAATCTCGTCGCCACCGCCTACGACACCGTCACCTCCCTGGAACTCACCGGCGATGACGTCTGGCTGCATGCGCCGCCGATGTTTCATCTTGTCGATGCCACCGCGATCTGGGGCGTCTCGCTGGTCGGCGGCAGGCACGTCACCGAGCATTTCGATCCGAAAACATTCGCCGCATCGGTGAAGGCGCACAAGGTGACCCAGTCCGCGCTGCCGCCGACGTTGCTCGATATGGTGCTGCGCGAAGGCATCGATCGCGACGATTTCCGCACGCTTAATCGGTTAAGTTTCGGCGGTGCCCCCATGCCGGAGCCGCTGTTTCGCAAGCTGTCCGCGGCCTTCGGCTGTCCGCTGACGCAATCTTATGGTGCGACCGAAGTTTCCGGCGGCGTCTGCCAGCAGTTGCCGCGCGACCTTGCGCGCAACGGCGGTAAATTCACTAATTCGGTGGGCCAGCCATTGCCTCACATATTCGCGCGGATCGTCGGCGACGATGCGACACCGCTGCCAGCGGGCGAAATCGGCGAAATCGTGGTCAGCGGGCCGCGCGTCATGGCGGGCTATTGGCGCAATGAGCAGGCGACGAAAGCGGCCATTCCCGACGGCTGGTATCGCACCGGCGATCTTGGGCGCTGCGACGAGGAGGGGCACTACACCATCGTCGGCCGCAAGAACGACATGATCATCACCGGCGGCGAAAACGTCTATCCGATGGAAGTCGAGAACGCGCTCATGGAACATCCCGCGGTCGCTGAAGCCGCGGTTTTCGGCGTGCCGAGCGAGCGCTGGGGTGAGGAGGTCAGGGCGGTGATTTTCCCCAATCCCGGCTCGAAGGTGATGGCGGACGAACTCATTTCCCACTGCCGCGGGCTAATCGGCGGCTATAAGGTCCCCAAGGGTATCGACATTGCCTCCGAACCGCTGCCGAAAAGCGGACCGGGCAAGATCTCGAAAAGTATACTGCGTACGTCCTATCTGCAAAAGGTCGTGACATGAAGGTCGACACCGAGAAATTTCGACTGCGTCATTTCGTCGAGCGTCTTGTACAGCAGGGCGAATGCGTTGTGCACGAGGCGCCGATCGACCTGATCGATATCGGCGCGGTGCTCGAGGGCAACGCCAAGGCCGTCTGGTTCAAGGACGTCGGACCGGAACGCACGCAGCTCGTCGGCAACATCATGGGTTCGCGCAAGCGCCTCGCCATGGCGCTTGATACAGACGATGCTGGATTTGGCAAAACGCTGCGCGAGCGCGTGGCGCAACCGCTGCCGCCGATTGAGGTGCCGTCGTCGGAAGCG
>JBGPOB010000146.1:0-8920 GCA_041487815.1 Xanthobacteraceae bacterium
GGTGAAGCTGTTGCGCCAGCTCGGCGCGGACGTGCTCGCGGCCTGCTTTATTGTCGACCTGCCGGAGCTCGGCGGCGCCGACAAGCTGCGCAAGCTCGACGTCCCCGTGCGCACGCTGATTACGTTTGAAGGGCACTAGGTTTCGAAATTTCGACTGTCGCCCTATATCGCGGTGACCCGGCGTGACGCGTCGACCAGCGACGGCCGCAGGCTGCTCATCAAGAGCCACAGCTCGATTTCGCGCAACTGCCGGAAAACGCGGTTGGTGAAGTTGTTCATCTCCTCGCGCCGGTACGGCGGCACGCCGAGCGGGGGATGGTGGCGAAATTCCGCGAAAGAAAATGGCGGTTTGTCGATCAGCGCCGCCAGGCTCGGCGTATATTGCGGTATCGTCAGCGGCTGAACTGCGGACGCCCCGGCGGGAAACAGCCGGCGATAGTCGGTCCCGCGCGCGACGACGTCGTTGTAAACCGGCACGAACACGAGGTCGGAAAACCGCGTGCGCAGATCGACGTAAGTGTGTCGCGACACCTCGGTGCCATCCGCGATGTAGACGATCATGACGGCCACGTCGTGGGCGCGGGCTTCGGCGGCCAAGTCGATATCGGCGGCAATCGATAACAGCGGCTCCATCGCACGAACGCCGACGTCGATCACCTTCGGCCGGTCGTCGGCGACCACCAGCCGGTCAAATAGCCGCATCTGGTCGCGCGTATCGGAAAGCGAAATGCGCTGCGCCACATCCGGCAGAAAGTCGGTCAATCCCACCTCAACCGGGTCGATATCGTAGGCTACAACCTGACGCTCGTCGGTCCGGTAGAAGTCGGTGATGAGGCGCGCAACGAGCGTCTTGCCGACACGCGGCCGCGGCGAGCAGACAATGTAGACCGGTGTTTTTCTACCCATGACGCGATGTCGCAGCGATCGGAAAATTCCGACAAGCCCAGGTTCCTCAGTGCGCGATCAGCAAAAGTGGCTACCGGTTTTGCATCCGACCTGCCTTCGCCCGCCGAAGCGGGCTCCGCGCAGGCGGGTCGCACGCCAACTTATTATTATGGTACATGATCTTGCCTGCCTTCGCCGAAGCACCGGCTTCGCGCCGGCAGGTCGGCGAACCGTTTCCACTTCGCCGGATCATGCGCTAGACCGCCACCGCCTTAGTTTCGATTTCGCCGGCAATATCGCCGAGGCGGATGCGATCGTACTCCGCCCAGACACTGCCCAGCCAATGCCGCACGTAGCCGCGCAGGACGAATGAATAGGGCACGGTCTCGCCCCGCACGCCCTTGTTTGCCACGAACGAGAGAAACGGCACCGAGGCGAGTTCGACTTGCTCGCAGGCCATTTCGTTCAGTTTCGGGATCGACAGCTCAACCGCGTGTTTCACGCGCTTGAAATACGTGTCGTAGGTCGTTTGATCCCATTCGAAGAAGTGCGTGTTGTTGATGAAGTTCTTCACCAGGAAATACTTCATGTCGCTAAGAATGGTCGAGATATCGGCAATTTCATCCATCGAAGCGATGCTGGGACCGAGAATGTGAAAAACCGCGAACGCTACCTGGTTTTTCTTTGCCGCCTCCATGAAGCCGATGTCGCGCAGCGTGCGCAACGTCGATGACAGCTGCCCGGCGCGCACGTCGATCACCGTGATCTGTGCAGAATTAAGCGTGTCGAAGATTTTCATCTGGTCGCCGACCTCGTTGAGGTCGACGATGGTGGTGACGTCGGGGTGAAACCGCCGCAACGTGCCCTTGGGGGTTTCGGTGTCGAAGGCGCGAACCGGCGTCCGGCGCGCAGTAAAGTAGTCGAGCAGCGTGCGCGCGACCGTCGTCTTGCCGACGCCGCCCTTGTCGGCCCCGACGATGATCACTGCAGGCTTGGCCATTGGTCACACCTTACGGAGCGATTCGCGCAACGCTCACGCGTTCATCGAATGTAGACGAATCCACAATCGGCTGTACGGGCGGACTGATCGATGGCCAGACTGATGCACAGGATAATTCAACGGTGCGGTGCGGCGCTCGTTAGCGCAGCCACCCCGTCCGCCACGTTAGCCCGCCGCGCTCGTCGCCGCGCTAGTTGCCGCGCCTTGGCCCCCAGGGACCATTGGGTGAGCCGCCGGGCGCAACGACGGGCGAGCCTGGCGGAACTCCCGGGTTGACAGGCCCGCCAACCGGAGCATCAGGACTGCCAGCGGGAGCCGACTGCGCGGAGCCGGTATCTGAGCCTGACCATGGTCCGGGCGGGCTCGCCGGGCCTTGTTCGGCATTGGCCGGGTCAGCATTGCCCCATGGCCGCTGTGCGGTCGTATCCGCCGGCTCCCCGGTCGGGGGTAGCGCCAGCGGGCCAGGATCATGCCCGCCCGCGAACTTCACCAGCGCCGCGACCCGGCTGTCGACCGTGGGGTGGGTCGCGAACAGGTCGGCGAATTCCTCGCGCGGATTGTCGACGCACATCTCCATGATCGCCGACGTGGCGCCCGGCAGTTCCCCGCGGCCCTCGATCTTGCGCAATGCCGAGATCATGGCATCCGGATTTTTGGTGAGCTCCACCGAACCGGCGTCCGCCAGTAACTCGCGCGAGCGCGACAGCGCAAAGCGAATGACGATCGAGAGCAGCCAGGCGAGCGCGATCAGGGCCAGCGCGATCAGGATTACCGCGCCGCCGCCGCCCTTGCGGTCGCTGCTGCTCGACCGGCTTGAGCCAAAGCTAAGCCCGGATCGGAACAGGCCGCGAAACACGAGCTCGGCGAAAAACGAAATCACGCCGGCGATGATGACCGCGATAACCAGCAGGCGGACGTCGCCATTGCGGATGTGCGTCAGTTCATGTCCCAGCACGGCTTCGATCTCGGCGTCGTCGAGACGCGCAAGCAGGCCGGTGGTGACGGTAATCGAATATTGGCGCTGGTTCATCCCGGTCGCGAAAGCATTAAGCGCGTCGCTCTCCATCACCTTGAGCTTAGGCGTCGGAATACCGCGCGAGATGCAGAGATTTTCCAAGAGATTGTAGAGGCGCGGTTCTTCGGCGCGCGTGATTTCACGGCCGCCGGTGAGGGCGTCGATCATCGATTGGTGAAAAAAGTAGGCGATGACGATCCAGACCGCCGTGAGGAGCGACACGATCGGCAGCGCCTGTATGAGATCAAACCGCGCGCGCAGCAAATACTCGTCGACGGGCGCATCGCGCGTCATTACTTCGGCGATCAGCGCGCCGGCATAGGTGAACACGTAAATCAGAAAAAACAGGCCAATCAGCAAGAATATCGAGCGGCGCCTGTTGGACTGGATGTGGCTGTAGAGACCGTATGAGGCCATCGCGTTAGCCCGTATTCAACGCGGCGGCGTCGCCCGCCAATCGCCTCAAGCCCGGCGGCACGATGCGTGCTCGAAAGGCGGCGTCTAGAATTTCACCTGCGGCGCCTGGTCGAGCGCCTTGCGGTCGTCGCCCAGGTCGAAGAATTGGCGCGGCGTAAAGCCGAACATGCCGGCAAACAGCGCCGCCGGGAATTGCTGAATGCCGGCATTAAATTCGCTGACCGCGTTGTTGAAGAACCGCCGGGCCGCGGCGAGCTTATTCTCGATATCGGACAGCTCGCCCTGCAACTGCTGAAAATTCTGGCTCGCTTTCAGGTCCGGATAGGACTCAGACAGCGCGAACAATTGCCTGAGCGCGCCGGTAAGCTGATTTTCCGCGGCGACCTTGGCATCAGTCGTTGGAGCTGCCACCGCGGCGTTGCGCGCACGCACGACTTCATCAAGCGTGCCGCGCTCGTGTGCCGCGTAACCTTTCACGGTTTCGACCAGGTTGGGAACCAGGTCGTGCCGCTGCTTGAGTTGGACGTCGATGTCGGCGAAGGACTGATTGACGCGCTGCGCCATCGCCACCAAGCTGTTGTAGGCCATCAGCAGCCAAATCGCGGCGGCGGCGACAACGCCCAGAACAATCCAGGTGGTGGTGGACATGCTGGCGCTCCATGATTCGCGGCAGGCAAACGCGCGCGGCTAATATCGGGTGCAGCCCGTAACGGTGCAATAGCGTCGGCGGAAATATTGGCGTTTAGGGCTCGCCGCCGTCAACCGGCGTCGCGAATTTTTACCGCGTCTTCGAGATCGACCGAAACCAGCTGCGACACCCCGCGTTCGCCCATGGTGACGCCGAATAGGCGGTTCATGCGCGCCATGGTGATCGGATTGTGGGTGATGATGATGAAGCGCGTGTCGGTTGAGCGCGTCATCTCGTCGAGCAGATCGCAAAACCGATCGACATTATGATCGTCGAGGGGCGCATCGACTTCGTCGAGCACGCAGATCGGCGCGGGATTAGTGAGAAATACCGCGAAGATGAGCGCGAGCGCCGTCAGCGCCTGTTCACCGCCTGAAAGCAGCGACAGCGTCGCCGGCTTCTTGCCGGGCGGCTTGGCGAGGATTTCGAGACCCGCTTCGAGCGGGTCATCATGCTCGATCAGTTGCAATTCGGCGGTGCCTCCGCCGAACAATTCCGTGAATAGCCGCGTGAAATGGTTGTTCACGACTTCGAACGACGCGAGCAGGCGCTCGCGCGCCTCGCGGTTGAGGCTGACGATGCCCTGCCGCAGACGCTTGATTGCTTCCACCAGATCGTCGCGCTCGGACGTCAGATTGCTGTGCTGGTCTTCGACTTCGCGCAGTTCTTCTTCGGCGCGCAAGTTCACCGCGCCCTGCCGCTCGCGCTCGCGCCGCAGTTTTTCCAGGTCTGCTTCGATGTCGGCGATATTTGGCAACGCGGCGCCGGGCTTGACTCCCGCCAACGCCGCCACTGCATCGGGCTCGATTTCGAGCATCTCGCGGATTTCATGCGCGACGTCGGCCAGCCGGCGCTTGGCCGCCTCATGGCGTTCCTCTGAGCGCGCCAGGTCCTCACGCGCGGTGCCCATCGCTTCCAGTGCCGCGCGGGCCGCGCGGTCGGCGTCGGCAAGTGCATTTTCGCCAGTTGCAAGCCGGTCGGCCGCCGCGCGGCGCGCCGCCTCCGCACGCTCGATTTCACCGATCAGCGCCGACCGCTTGGCCGCGAAGGCGCGGGGGGCATTGTTGAGTTCGGCGCGTTCCGCGGTCGTTTCCGCCGTGCGCGTATCAAGTGTGGCGATCTGGGCGAGCGCGCCGTCGCGCCGCTCCTGCCATGCCGTTGCGTCCGCGCCGACAGTGGCGAGCCGGCGTTCGGCGAGTTCGGCGTCGCGCGCCAGCGCCTGGACTTCGGCGCGCACGGTGGCGGCGGCGGCGCGATCGGCAGCAACGGCGGCGCGCGCGCGGGCGAGTTCAGCCTCGATGGCGGCGGACGGCGGAAGCGCGGCCAGCGCGGTGGCAACGTTGTGGCGGGCCGCCTCGGCCTCGGTCAGGCTGGCGGCGAGGCGTATCTGCGCCTCGGCCAGCGCCGAGCGGCGGGCGGTCACGCGGTTGATCTCGCGTTCGGAGGTGGAATGGCGCTCACGCGCCTGGTCGGCGGCGCGCTGGCTCTCGCGCCAGCGCTCGCGCGCAGCGGCCTCCGCGGCGGCTGCCGCGCTGACCTCGGCTTCCGCCGCGGCCACAGACTTGCGGCGCGCTTCGACATCCGTGCGTGCGAGCCGCAGTTCGCTTTCGATTTCGGCGAGGCGATTGCGCTCCGCCAGACGGCGCGCGGCGCCCGTCGGCGCGTTGGCCGCGACGGCAAATCCGTCCCAGCGCCAGAGGTCGCCCTCGCGCGAGACAAGCCGCTGACCCGGTTTCAGCTTCTTGGCCAGGCGGCTACCCGCCGCGCGCTCCACCAGGCCAATCTGAGCCAATCGCCGCCCCAGTTCCTTGGGGGCCTTGACGTGATTTCCGAGCGGTTCGGTCCCCGCCGGCAGAGCCGGATCGCTGTCGGTATCGGCACCGGCCCAGTGCATCGGCGCCTTGGCGTCGATTGGCGCGTCGAGATCGTCGCCGAGCGCGGCGCCGAGCGCGGTCTCAAATCCCATCTCGACTTTCACGAGGTCAAGGATCGGAGGCCACAAATTCTTGGTTTCGACGTGGAGCACCTTGGCCAGGGTCTTGGCCTCGGTTTCCAGCCGCTGCGCGCGGCGCTCGGCTTCGATGGAGGGCTGGCGGGCGACGTCGAGCGCCTGGCGCGCCGCTGAATGGGCTGCGTCGGCGCGCACGGACGCCGCCTCGGCGGTTGCGACGGCTTTTTGGGCGGCCTCGACGGCGGCCGCCGCGCTGTCGAGCTTGCGCCCTGTGACGACGTTGCCGACGAGCTCCGCGACATCGGTCTCGACGGCGGCAAGTTCGCGCTCGAGCCGCGTGCGGCGTTCACCGTGCTCATGCGCGGCCTGTTCGAGCTGGGTGCGGCGGGCGGTGAGGTCCGCGAGCGCGGCGGTCAAGTCGCCGTGGATCTTCTCGCTGCCAATCAGCGCGCCCTCAGCCGCCGCCGCGCGCTCGGATACGGCGTTGCGCCGCTGCGCCCCGGCGGCAGCCTCGGCCTCCAGGGCGGATTGTTCCGCCGCAAGTCGCGCCAGCGCGTTCTGCGCGTCGGCGGCAAGTTTGCGCTCGCGGTCAATATCGTCGGCGGTCTGCACCAGCCGGCGTTCGAGTTCGGCCATCCGGTCCTTGGCGCGGGCCTCCTCGCGCTCGAGCGATTCGCGCGCCACCACGAGGCGATGCAGCGCCGCGCCGGCTTTCGCCTCGGCGTCGCGCAGTTCCGGCAGTCCGGCGGCGGCGTCCGCCTGCAGCCGCGACGCGGCCGCCTGCGCGCCGGTGCGGTCCGCGACGGCGCGGACGCCGGCACCATGTGCACGCTCGGCTTCGGCCACCTCGGATTTGGCGTTGACGAAACGCAAATGGAACAACGTGGCCTCGGCCTTGCGCACCAGCTGCGACACCGCGCGATAGCGCACCGCCTGGCGCGCCTGGCGCTTGAGCGCATCGACCTGGCTGGCGAGCTGGGTGATGACGTCTTCCAGCCGGGCAAGATTTTGCTCGGCCGCGCGCAGGCGCAACTCGGCCTCGTGCCGGCGCGCATGCAGGCCGGAAATGCCAGCGGCTTCCTCGAGCACGCGGCGGCGCTGCTCGGGCTTGGCCTGGATGATTTCGCCGATGCGGCCCTGGTGCACCAGCGCGGGCGAACGCGCGCCGGTCGATGCATCGGCAAACAATAGCTGCACGTCGCGCGCGCGTACTTCGCGGCCGTTGACGCGGTAAATTGATCCCTCATCGCGTTCGATGCGGCGCGAAACGTCGAGCGCCGCCTCGCCGTTGAATTGGGCGGGCGCCGCGCGGTCGGTATTGTCGATGTGGATGGCGACTTCGGCGGAATTGCGTGGCGGGCGGCTGTTGTTACCCGAGAAGATCACGTCGTCCATGTCCGCGGCGCGCATCGACTTGTGCGACGTCTCGCCCATGACCCAGCGCAAGGCTTCGACCAAGTTCGATTTGCCGCAGCCGTTCGGGCCGACGACGCCGGTGAGGCCCGGCTCGATCAGAAAGTCCGTTGGCTCCACGAAAGACTTGAATCCAAGCAGGCGCAGCCGCGTTAGCTTCATTTCCAGTTGCCCTGCCGCGTGCTCGTCGCCGTATCGTTCGCGTGGGGGTTGGCTTCAAACGAAACCAGTGCCCGGTGCAAATAAGCGTTCAAGAGACTCACCAAATATCGCATCGGCGCGGACAATGAATCGTCACAGGCGTCTCGGCAACTGGCGCCGAACGGTTTCCTGTGGGCCGAGAGGGTCGGGACACCCGTCTGGCGTCCGAAAATGGCAAAAAGTCGTTGTTACGCCTTGAGATAGGGCGTGATCTCTTTCTCCATTTCCTCGATCGACAAGGCGCCCGCAACCCGTTTGCCATTGATGAAGAAGGTCGGAGTCGAGGTCACCTTTAGCTTGTCGGCGGCATGATTGCGGGTCGATTCGATTCCGTTCAAGATTTTCCGGCTGTTTTCGTTGTTCTTGGTGTCGAGGCAGGCATTAAAGCTCTCGCGGCTGAATCCTGCCTGCTTGACCACGTCAAAGAGGGGCTCGAGCGGATTTTGCACCGCCCAATTGACCTGGGTGTGAAACAACAGGTCGAGCAGCGAGAAATACTTGTCCTTGTCCGCGCAACGCGCCAACAGCGATGCCCCGGCCGCCACCACGTCGAGCGGGAACTCGCGGAAAATATAGCGAACCTTTCCGGTGTCGATGTAGCGTTCCTTGAGCTTCGGGAACGTCTCAACAGCAAAATGCGCGCAATGCGGGCAAGTCATCGACGCGTATTCGATGATGGTGACGGGTGCATTCTCCGCGCCCATGACCATGTCGCCAAGCGGGCTTGCGACCGCGAGATCGGCGAGCGGAACCTTGTCCACCGATTGCGCCCGGACCCCGGCCGGCATGCCAGCGCAAAGGGCCAAAATCGAAACGCCGGCAAAGAACACTCGTCGGTTAATCACGGGACACCTCGCGGTCGGCAATATTGATCGGATCGGTAGCTTGCCGGACCCAATATGGCAATGTCGGGATACCATAAACGGATCGGTCATGAACTCACGTCCGTTTGACCGCCGCACCGAGCCGGCCGAGGGCCGCACGCAGCGGCTCGTCGGCGATATCGGTCAATTCGTCGGCAATCCGCCTTGCCGCTTCCAGGTCGAGGGCGGGAAGTGCCTTGCGTGTTCCCCGGCGCGTGAGCGGCGCCTGGCGTAACGCCAACTTATCGACGGCATGCCAGCCGAAGAAACGATTGACCCGCTCAATAATCAGCCCGGAAAGGTGCTGGATTTCGATGGCCGCCGGCCCCTCGACCCGTAAAACGAGCGTCGCCGGCTGATGGTCCTCGACGCCGATATTGCGGGGCCACTGCATACGCACCGGCTCGGCATGGGCCGCGATCTCGGCGCCGACGATTTGCGCCCAGCGGGTGACGATCTCGCGCCCGGCAAAGCCCTGTTTCTTGAA
>JBGPOB010000147.1:0-8868 GCA_041487815.1 Xanthobacteraceae bacterium
CTACCAGATGGGTGCCAAGATGCGCCACGAAACCTTCGAGGAATTTCTCAACACGCGCAACGCCAAGGGCGCTCGCTGAGCGCGACGGAGTTCAGAGCCATGGCAAAGATCGTTGCGGGAATTGGCGTGTCGCATGTGCCAAGTATCGGGCCGGCCTACGACAAGAAGCGGCAGAACGAGCCGGACTGGAAGCCGCTGTTCGATGGCATCGCGCCGGTCAAGAAATGGCTGGCGGAGGAGATCAAGCCCGACGTGGCCATTGTCGTCTACAACGATCACGGCTGCGATTTTGGTCTCGATCGCGTACCGACCTTCGCCATCGGAACCCAAGACGAGTACGAGCAATCGGACGAAGGATTCGGCTTGCGGCCGCTGCCGAACGTTCCCGGCGACTCGGAGCTGTCGTGGTTCCTGGCGAAGGAACTTGTCTACAACGACTTCGACATGACCGTCGTTCAGGAGATGAAGCTCGATCACGGCTTCCTGGTGCCCTACCCGCTGTTCTTCTCGCACGATCCGACTTGGTCGGTGAAAACCGTGCCGCTGGTCGTTAACGTCATCCAGCATCCGATCCCAACCGGCCGCCGCTGTCTCAATCTCGGCCATGCCATTCGCAAGGCGGTCGAGGCCTATCCGGAGGACACGAAGGTTGCGATCATCGGTACCGGCGGTATGTCGCACCAGCTTCACGGCGAGCGCTTCGGCCATCTCAACAGCGACTTCGACAATGTATGGCTGAACCTGATCGAGACCGACCCTGAAAAACTCGCCGCCATCAGCCATACGGAGCTGATGACCAAGGCCGGAGCGGAAGCGGTCGAACTGATCATGTGGCTGACCATGCGCGGCGCCATGACCAAAAAGGTCAAGCGCGTGCACCGGACCTACTACGCGCCGATGACCACCGGAATGGCAGTCATTTCCTTCGTCGACGCCTGATCGTACAACTTGGAGAGCAGGGCATGAGCAAATTCATCATCCAGCCGCACTTCCGGCTGCAGGAATGGGTGGCCGAGGAGAAGGGCTACTTCAAGGACGAGGGCCTCGATTACATTTTCAACGAACAAGTTCTCAAGACCGAAGGCAAAGCGCACGACACCGGCGACAAGAGCGGCGCATTCCAGACATTTGAGAAAGGACGCACGTCCGACATCAGCTGCGCCTGCCACTGGACCGTCGATGTGGCCGCCGCCAAGGGGCACGGCAAACTCTACACCGATGTCTATTCGGTCGCGCCCTCCGGCGTGTTTGTTCCGCCCGATTCTCCAATCACCTCGCCGGATCAGCTGGCGGGCGTTCCGATCTCAGTCGGCTACCAGTCGGGCAGTCACTACTCGACCATCCAGGCGCTCGAACAATACATGACGGCGGACAAGATCAACCTGTCGTTCGTCGAAGGCATGCTCTTCAACCGCATGGAACTTCTGCTCGACGGGAAGGTTCCGGCGGCGGCGCTGTTCAGCGGTCCCTATTACTTCGCGGAGCAGCTTGGTTTTCGCAAGATCATCGACACAACCTTCATGATCACGACCATGCTCACGGGCAACCCCGATCCGGAAGACGTGCGCAAGTTTTTCCGCGCTCTCAAGCGTGCCCAGCGCGATATCGATCTGCGGCCGGAACTCTATACGCATTACTACAAGAACGAGTTTCCGTCGCGCTTTCACGCCAGGATGGATACGCGGCGTTGGGGAGCGGGCGAGCGCGTCGTGTTCGAGCCCTATACCAAGGAAGTCTTCGATCAGACTTACAAGTGGATCGCGGACCGCGGCATCTTCGCCGATGCGGGGATGGGCAAGCAGAATTACGAAGGCTCGGTCGTCACCAGCGCGCGATAGACTCGCGCAAAACATAATTTGAATGAGAGCGCCGCAGGATCACTTGCGGCGCTTGGCTTTCGACGCTTTCCGCTTGGCAGATTTGGCCTTAGCCACGCGCGCTTTGGCGCCGGAGGCTTTGGTCCTGGACGGCTTGGCCTTGGACGTCTTCGATTGCAGGCGCGTGCGGGCGGCGATTTTCCGTGCCGGCGTGGCGGCCCGGCGCCCCACAACGGCTGCTTTTTTTCCGCGACCCGCGCGCAGGCGTTTCGACGCAATCTCCGCCCCCTTTACCAACGCTTCGAGTTTGGCCCAGACAATCAACGGCGAAATCTCGTCCTGTCCCGCGAAGGTGGCGAAGCCGCAATCGGTTCCGGCAATGACGTTTTCGATGCCGGCAAAATCTACGTATTTGATCAACCGTTCGGCGACCAGTTCCGGGTGCTCGACCAGCACCGAACAATGCGTCACAACGCCCGGAATCAGGATGGTGCCGTCGGCCTTCTTGGCGTCCCGCCACACCGCCCATTCGTGTTCGTGACGCGGGTTTGCCGCTTCGAACGAAAACGCGCCGGCGCGGATTTTCAGGATGATATCGATGATGTCCCTGGCTTCCATGTCATGGACGCGGGGACCCATGTTGATCGAGTAGCAGGTGTGATAGCGCACCTTCTCTCCCGGGATACCGCGCAGTGCGTAGTTGAGCGCTTCGACCTGCTTCTCCGCCCACTTCCGGCACTCCGCAACCGAAAGATTGGGTTGCGTCATGTAATAGGTGACCAGCCGCGGATCGTCGATTTGCAGCACGAAGCCAGCATCGGTGATCGCCTTGTACTCTTCGTGCATGGCGTCGCAGACGGCCGTCATGTATTCCTCGGCCGTCTTGTAGTAGTGGTTGGCGTTCCAGCTCTCGATATTGGCCGGTGAAATCGACGGCACGAAAGCCTCGATGCCGTTCATACCGGCGAGCGCCGCCCTCAGGTTGTCGAGGTCGGTCTTCAGCTTGGCGTGGCCCTTGTAGACGATCGGCGCAGTGCAACCGTAATTGAGCTGGCCCGACGCGCCCACGACTTGCGCCTTGTAGAAATCGGGAAATGCAATGGCGTCGCGCGAGGTACCCCAGTGATTACCGCGCAATCCGCCTGTCGGTGTGAGACCGTCGAGGCGATCGCGCACATAAGTGATAAAACTCGGCTTGCCGAATTCGCCGTCGTTGATGACGTCGATTCCTAGCTCGACTTGCTTGCGCACGACCTCCGCGACGGCGACCCTGAGCCGCGCGGCATCGGCAACTGCGTCGCAATGCTCGCCGCGCGCGGCAATCATCAAGCGAATGTCTGCGGGGCGCGGCAGGCTGCCGGCATGGGTGGTCAGAATTAGATTGCTGCTGCGTTTCATATGTCCCTCGTTTGCCTCGCGCCGTACCCCGTAGCAAGTACCGCCGCCGCCAGCGTCGGAAGGCACACCGAAGTTCAATCAGCCAGCAATTACCATAACATGCAATGACTTAAACCCGATGGAATGCCGGCTATTCCCGACCGGCACCCATGCGTTCGACCGCGCGCAAGCCGATAAATTGGTCGAGCGCCGTGGCGTCCTGGAGCATGTCGGCGGAGCGCGCGCGGTGCACAATGGCGCCGCGTTCCAGTACGACAACATCCTTCGTCAATGACAGTGCGATCTCGGCGTGCTGTTCCGCAAGAACGATCGCCGTGCTGCCGTCGGCAATCATGCGCGAAATCAGGCCGGTCAGTTCTTCGACAATAATCGGCGCCAGCCCCTCAAGCGGCTCGTCGAGCAACAAAAGCTCCGGATTGGTCATCAACGCGCGCGCGATCGTGAGCATTTGTTGCTCGCCGCCGGATAGTTGATTGCCCATATTGACCCGACGCTCTCGCAGGCGTGGCAACAGCTCGTAGACGTTCTCGAGCTTCCAGCGCCCGGGGCGCGCCGCAACCGTCAGATTTTCCTCAACGCTGAGCGATGGAAAGATTTCCCGCTCCTGCGCAACCCAGCCGATGCCCAAGCGGGCGCGCGCATGCGGCGGCATACGCGTGATGTTGTGTCCGCGCCAGGTCACGGATCCGCGCTGAAACGTCGTGTAGCCCATGATCGTGAGGAATAGTGTCGACTTGCCAACCCCATTGCGGCCGAGAACGGCGACACTCCCGTTCTCAGGCAGATCGAACGAAACGTTATCGAGCACGATGGAATCGCCGTATCCAGCGCGCACCTCGCGAACGGCAAGCAGCGGCTCAGCCATGATGTTTGCCCAGATAGACTTCGCGTACGCGTTCGTCCGCCGCGATCTCAACCGGCGTTCCTTCCACCAGGATCGCACCCGACACCATGACAATGATGCGGCTCGCAAAACGAAACACCACATCCATGTCGTGCTCGATGAACAGCACTGAGATGTCCGATGAAATGCCGGCAACCGCCTTGAACAATTCGCCGCTCTCGTCCTTCGGCACGCCCGCGGCGGGCTCATCGAGCAGCAACACTTTGGGCAGCGCCGCCAGCGCTATTGCGATTTCGAGCAGCCTTTGCTGCCCATAGGCGAGCTGGCGGGTCGGCCGGTCGCAGTCGTCCGCCAGATGGAGCGACCCGAGAATGGCGTAAGCTTCCTCAATTGCCGCGCCGTATGTCGGCAGGCTTTTCCACCAGGTGGCGGCTTCGCCGCGGCGCTCGCAAACCGCAAGCGTTATGGCCTCAAGCGCGGTCAGATTCGGAAACAGCGTGTTGATTTGAAACGTGCGCGTAAGCCCGTGCTTGACGCGCGCGTCCGGACCAAGCGCGGTAATATCATCCTCGCCGAGCCAGATCCGCCCGCTGTCTGGTTGCAGCATACCGGTAATGAGATTAATGAGCGTCGTCTTGCCCGCGCCGTTGGGTCCGATCAGGGCATAGCGCGCGCCCTTTGGGATCGAAATGGCAATTTCATTTGCGACGACCAGCGAACCGAAGCGCTTGTTAAGGCCGGAGGTCGACAAGACGGCGTTTTTCGGCGCGCTCATTGCGTCGTTCTCCGTCGCAATAGCCGCGACACGCCGCCCAGAATCCCATTGGGCAGAAAAATGATGACGGCCACCAGCAATAGGCCGAGCCAAAAGTACCAATATTGCGGATTCATTCCGGCAAGTTGATCGCGTGCGACCATGAATATGATCGCGCCGACAAGCCCGCCATAAAGCCGTCCGGCGCCGCCCAAGATGAGCATCACCAACACCTCGGCGGAGCGCTGGAAGCTCAAGGAGTCGAGCGCCACGAATTCCGTCGTTTGCGCAAGAAGTCCGCCGGCGACACCGGCGAATGTCGCCGAAATTACATAGACTGTGCGGATACGATTGCTGCTCGGCGCGCCAATTGCCGGCATGCGGCGGGGGTTTTCTCGCAGGCCCCGCAACGAAAGGCCAAACGGGGAATTGATTACCCGGCGCAGCACCAAAAACGAGATAAACAGAACCACGAGCGAATAGCCGTAGGCCGTGTAACCATAAAGGTCGAATTTGAAGTAGCCGAAGATCGGCCACATCCGGATCCCTTGAAGGCCATCGTCGCCGCCCGTCAGGTCATGCGCTTGATTGGCGAGTTCGAACATTAAGAGACACATGCCGAGCGTCACCATGATCAGCGCAAAATGGCTGATCCGCACGATGATGAAACTGGTCAAATAGCCAAGCGCCATTGACGCGCAGCCGGCAAGCAAAAGACCGGACAGCGGCTCGCCCCACCCGTGCTTCGACAACAGGCCCGCGGAGTAGGCTCCAAATCCGAAAAAGACCGCGTGACCGAGAGAGATGAGGCCGGCGTAACCGACGATCAGATCGAGCGAAAGCGCAAACAGCGCGGCAATCGCGATTTGACTGCACAGGACAAGATAAGTCGGGATTGCAAAAAACGGGATCAGCGCCGCGATCCAGAAAGCCGTTTCAAAAACGCGCCATCGAACCTGTTCGCGTAGCAGTGCTTGCGGATCGATTGCGCCGTGGGATTGCTCTAGCACTACCTAGCGCCTCGCGAACAATCCAGCCGGCCGCCACACCAGGAAGCCGACCATAACCAGATAGAGGATGAAGGAGCCAACCTGCGGCACGTAATACTTGCTCAGAATATCGATGATACCGAGCAGGGCCGCGGTGAGGAAGGCGCCGCGGATCGAGGCGAGCCCGCCAACAGCCACAACGATCAGCATGAACACGAGATATGCTAAACCGAAATTCGGATCGAGCCCGACCACTTCGATGGCCAAGGCGCCGCCAAGCCCCGCAAGTCCACTGCCCAGCGCAAAGGTAATCATAAAGACGCGGTCGACATTTAACCCGAGCCCGCGCGCCATGCGTTGATTGTCGACGCAGGCACGAACCTGCGCGCCGAATCGCGTGTACTCGAGGCCGGCCACCATTACGCCCGTAATCACCAGCGCCGCGGCGGTAAGAAACAGACGGTACACTCCAAAACTAAATTCGCCGACGATAACGCGGCCGCGCAGATACTCGGGCAGTTGCACCGGTTGCTGGGTGGTTCCGAAAACATAGGCAGCGATGGCGATCGACATGAACACGATACCGATCGTCAGCAGCGATTGATCGAGGTCCGTGGCACGGTACATGCGCCGATAGAGCACGCGCTCAAGCACGATGCTTGCCGCCGCAGCCGCCAGGAACGCCACCGGCAGGGTGGCGAAGAACGACCACCCCACATTCCGCATCAAGGTCACGGTGACATAGCCGCCGATCATGGCAAAGCTGCCGTGCGCCAGGTTGACGAAATTCATCATCCCCAGCGTCACGGACAGCCCGACCGACAATACGAACAGCAGCATCCCGTATGCGAAACCGTCAAACAGAAGGCTGACGTGCTGAGCAATCACGGACGAATTGCTCCAACCTGTCGATTACTGCTTCACCGTTCCATCGGGATTGAGTTTGCCCTCGGCCTTCATGACGACCTTCACGGGATCCTTGACCTTTTCCAGCTTGTCAAACTCGACATTCTGAAGCATGCCGTTCACCTTCTCGACCCGCCGCAGATAGATGGTCTGCACAATGTCGCGGGTTTCGGGATCGATCGATACCGGGCCGCGCGGGCTCTCCCACGTCAATCCCTTGGTCGCGGCGATAAAGGCGACACCGTCGGTATTCCCGTTGGTCTTCTTCAGCGCTTCGTAAATCACGTGCATGCCGTCGTATGCGGAGACGGAGAACTGATCGGGATTGCGACCGCCGAGCATCTCCTTGAAGCCCTTGACGAACTTTTCGTTATTCGCGGACTTGTGTGTCCAGGAGTAATGCCAGCCGGAGATGATGCCTTCAGCGGCATCGCCCATGCTCTTGAGCGGTTCGTCATTGGTGAGTTCGCCGCTGGATAGGATTTTCGTGGTCTTCGGCGTGATGCCATGTTCGGCCAACGCCTTGCCGAGCGCCGCCGGCTGCGTGCCACCCGGAACGAAGATGAAAATTGCCTCCGACTTTGAGTCCTTCGCCCGCTGAACGAACGCGGAGAAGTCCGGGCTTACGACCGGAAAGCGGACGGACCCTACGATGGTCCCGCCGCCCGCTTTGAATGCGCCGTGGAATGCGGTTTCAGAGTCGATCCCTGGGCCGTAATCCGTGACCATGGTGTAGGCCTGCTTGATGCCATTTTTGGTCGCCCAGGTGGCGAGCGAGCCCATTGCCGCGGGCAGCGGCAGCGAAGTCCGCACGAAAAAGGGCGAGCGCGTCGTGATGGTTGCGGTGGCCGCATTCATGATCACCGCGGCCTTTTTCGACTCGTTGAGGACGTCGGCTGTAGCAAACGCATCTGGCGTCAGCGAGAAGCCGGCGATGATGTCGACCTTGTCACGCACGATCAATTCTTGCGCCAGACGCTTGGCGACGTCAGGCGCTGAACCGGCGGCGCCGGAATCCTTGCGGATGAATTCGATTTTCTTGCCGGCAATGGTATCGCCATGCTCCTTGACGTAGAGCTTGACGGCGGTGTCCATCATGGTGCCGAGGTCAGCGAACTGGCCCGAATAGCTCATGATCAGGCCGATCTTGATCGTGCCCTGGGCCTGCGCTGGAGACAGGCTCAGCATGACGGCCGTGGAAAGGGCCGCGATACCGACGTAAAATTTGCGCATTGAGACTTCTCCCTGTGTGGTTGTTATGAACGATCCAAATTTGGATAGGACCGTAATTGGCGGGGCGCGGCGCGTCAAATTCGGGATGGTGGTAGCACCGCAGCAGCGCCACTTTCGGCGCCGATCCTAGCCCCTCCGGGCGGTATGGTGATATCGGCTCATTGTAGCCGGTTACGAATCCGCTTCCGGCAACGACCCCTCCGCCGGTGTCACTGTGGGCAAAACGCGGTTTATGCTAGGTAGAAATCGCTCGTTCATGAACGAAAGACAGGTCATGCAAGCAAAGCTGTATTGGCGGTTGGCGCCCATTATAATTGCCATTGTGGGGATGACCACCGCGGCGGCCCAGCCACGGCCGCCGACCAATCTCAGTCGCCCGGGCGAAGCGCAGTTTGAGGAGCAACCAGGCTATGTTCCCACGCCCGAGGAAGAAAACCTGCCCGCGCAGTTTCAGCGCCAGATCGTTTACTTTCGCACCAACGAAGCACCGGGGACGATCGTTGTAGATACCCCGCAGCGGTTTCTCTACCTCGTGCAGGGCAACAACCGCGCGTTGCGATACGGCATCGGCGTCGGTCGCGACGGCTTTCAATGGTCGGGGCTCCTGAACATCTCGCGCAAATCCGAGTGGCCGGACTGGACGCCCCCGCCCGAAATGATCCAGCGCCAGCCCTATCTGCCGCGCTTCATGGCTGGCGGACCCGGCAATCCACTGGGCGCCCGCGCTCTCTACCTCGGCAATACCGTGTATCGGCTGCATGGAACCAACCAGCCGCAAACCATCGGACAGTCAGTATCGTCCGGGTGCTTTCGCCTCGTGAATGGCGATATCATCGATCTCTACGATCGGGTGCCCATCGGCACGAAAGTCATCGTCCGCCAGCAGCCCACGTTGTAACCGGCGCAAGGGAATCGCTCACATGGCTC
>JBGPOB010000148.1:0-8729 GCA_041487815.1 Xanthobacteraceae bacterium
CCGAGGCCGGCGGCGACCAGGAGCGCGATGGCCAGCAGCGCAAACCCGGCGCGCCACCACAGTCGCGGCGCGCCTCTTGCCGCGGCGAGCGCGACGACGAGCGCCAGCGGAATGGCGATGTAGTGGGGAACGCGCTGATCGAGGCAGAGCGGGCACGGCGCCAGCCCGATCACGTACTGAAAGAAATAGGCGCCGAGAATCGCGGCCGCGCTTGCGAGCGCGATGACGATCGCTGCCGGGGCGGGGCGCATGCGCAACCTTACCGTCTTTTGAAATGAAGTTCGCGCAATCGAAGTCGGCGGCGAAGCTATCCGAAGCCGAAGGCGTAGGATGGTGCCCCTAGCCGGACTCGAACCAGCACGAACTTGCGTCCACCTGATTTTGAGTCAGGCGCGTCTACCAATTCCGCCATAGGGGCACGCGCGCAAATATAGCCGCGCGCAACGCGGGGTCAATCTCGGATCGTTTGCGCGGATCACGCCGCCGCGGCGGCCTCGTGCGCGCGCAGCGCCGGCATCACTTCCTCGACCAGCCTTGTGAGCGACTCGCGCTCCCAGGCGGCGTTGGGTCCGGCCCAGTCGACCGCCGTCAGCAGCAGCGTTCCGAACGGTCCGGTCTCGCGCCGCAGCTTGATCAGCTCGGCGAGGATCGTCTTGGGCGAGCCGAACATCAGCCGCTGGTCGATGAATGTGTCGACGGTAACCTCGTCGTCGCGCATGTCGGGGCGCGACTTCAGGATGCCGAGCCGGCCGAGCTGGGTATAGACCTTGTGCATGTGGCCGAAGAAATGCCGGTAGCCGCTTTCCGCGCTGTAGACGCGCGCGCGCGCTTCCTCGTCGCTCGCCGCCACGAACACCGAGCGGCCCACGCGCCATTTGCCGGGATCGGCGACGCGGCCGGCTTCCTGGCAGCCTTCGCGAAATAGCCGCCAATGATTGGCGACGCCCTCGACGCCGATGAGCTGGCTCGTGATCACGCCCCAGCCCTTGGCTCCGGCGACCTTGACCGAGGGCGAATCCGGCGACGAGGAGGGAATCACGATCGGCGGGCCGCCCTTGCGGTAGGGCTTCGGCAGCCAGCCGAAGCCAAGCCCCGGATTGAACTGATCGGTGATGTGGGTCTTCCAATATTTGCCGTTGAGGTCGTAGGGCGGCTCGCTCGCCCAGATTTTTTCGATCATCTCGATGGAGTCGACAAGAATCCGGCCGCGCTCGCGCTGGTCCATCGACACGCCCATCATCTCGTTGTCGGTGGGCGTCGAGCCCGAGCCGATGCCGAGGATGAAGCGGCCCTTGCTCATGTGATCGAACTGCGCGGCTTCCGCGGCAATGAAGGCGGGATGGCGCAGCGGCGCGTTGATGACGCCGGTGCCGAAAATCAGCCGCTCGGTTTTCGAAAGAAGGCTGGCGGCGAACATCAAAGGCGACGGATAGGGCTCGGTCGCGGCGGTGAAATGCTCGCCGATGAACAATTCGTCGAACCCGAGCTTTTCCAAGAGCAGCGCCTTTTCGGTGTCTTCGGCGAGATAGGCGTGCAGCGGCCGGCCCTGCGGGTGCAGCGGCATCATGAACATTCCCAGGCGCACGAATTCCTCCGTCGTTTGCGGCCGCCATGCGGGCGACCTGCGGGCATTTTGCGGCATGGGGTGGATGGCGGCAAGCGCGCGCGGCGGGGATGGCGCCGAGCGGGGTTAGCGCGGGGCCGTCATGCGCGCGAGGCAAGGAATGCGCCGGGCCGTCATGCGGCGTATCGACGTCGGCCACGACCGCGAGCGGCATGTCATCGAGCACGCGTAGCGAGCGTAGGGTGGGCATCGGCAAGCGCCGATGCCCACGCGCATTCATCAAACGAGTTCAAAAGCACGCAGGCATCCTGCACATGCCCACTCTGCGATTGCTGCGAATGCGTCGGCGATGAGATCGAGTGCGTCACCTTATCAACGCGGATGAAGTTTTCGGAACGTGCAGACAATGCAGACAATATTGTGCCAGGCGTCCCTCACGCTGCCACATCGATGCGGGCTGGCGATCGTCCCCTGGACGGGCTGACAACGATGCGAACCTGCTGACCGAGCACGGTGAGCGCTTGCATCAGGCGCTCAAGCGAAACGCCGCGGAGCTTGTAGTTCCTGATCGCCGAAATCTTCGGCTGCGGCATGCCGAGTATTTTCGCGGCGCGGGCCTGCGTCAGTTTCTGCGCATCAAGGATCGCATTCAGTTTCATCGCCAGCATCGCCTTGGCGGACAGGTCCTCGGCATCATCGAAGCCAAGGTCGGCCAGCACATTGTCGCTCCCGCGTCGACGCTGCTTCCGTGCCATCATCAATCCCTTTCGTTCCGGTAGCGCTCCAAAACGGCTTTCAACCGGGTCTCGACCAGATCGACGTCCCCACGCGGCGTCTTGATCCCCGATTTCGATTTTTTCTGGAATGCATGCAGCACATGCACCCGTCCGGCGATCCGCACCACATAGACCGCGCGATAGGCATCGCCCCGATGGTCCTCGATCAACTCATAGATACCCGACCCAAGGCCCTTCCACGGTTTCGCAGATGGCGGCGTCCCGCCAAGCTGCACGACGAAGAGGGCGACGCCCATGTCCTTCTGAACGGGCTCCGGGAATTGCTTGAAGTCTCGCTTCGCGGAGCCTTCCCAGAACAGACGGTCGACGCGCCGTCTTGCCCTCGGTCATGTTGAGCCTGCGAGCATCGCTGCAAACAGAATGGCACGCGTCGAAGGCAACGGTGAATTATATCTATTTAGATATTAAATTCAAGGTCGCCAGATTCGATATTTTCAATGCCGATGCATTATCCGGCAAGCGTAGCCCGGATTGCGCTTCGCTCCATCCGGGCTAGTTGCTGAAAAGTCTATCCCGGATTTCGCTTCGCTCCATCCGGGCTACTTGCTACTGACGGTGGTCACCGCCATCCCGTCATGCAACGCTAGCACCGATGGCTGGACTGCGCGGAGGGGCTTTGACAGGCCTTGCCGCGTCTGACAGGACAAGCCGCGCGGTGCACAAAACAATCGAGGGTTGACGGGAGCGGGACGCATGAGCGACGCAAAGGAATCCTACGAGACCGTCGCCGGATGCAAGGTGCAGATGCTGCGCGGCGGCAAGGGCGCGCCGCTCTTGTTTCTGCACGGCGGCGGCGGCGCCGGCGTCTGGTTTCCGTTTTTTCAGAAGCTGGCCGACCGCTACGACGTCATCATGCCGGAACATCCCGGCTTTGGCCGCTCCGACACGCCGGAATGGCTCGACAACGTCGGCGACCTGGCGAATTTCTATCTCGATTTCATCAAGCAGCTTGGGCTGCGCGACATCCATCTCGTCGGGCATTCGCTCGGCGGCTGGATCGCGGCGGATCTGGCGGTGCGCAACACCTCGGCGCTGCGTTCGCTGACCTTGATGGCGCCGGCGGGCATTCACGTCGCGGGCGTGCCCAAGGGCGACATTTTTCTCTGGACGCCGGAACAGCTCGTCCGCGGCCTCGTCGCCGACCCGGCGCTGGCCGAGATGATACTCAAAATGACGCCCGACGACGCCGAGCGCCAGCGCCAGATGAAAAACATGCTGATGCTCGCCAAGGTCGGCTGGCAGCCGCGGTTCTATAACCCCGACCTGCGCAAGTGGCTGCACCGCATCGACCGGCCGACGCTCATCGTGTGGGGCGACAGCGACATGGTCATCCCGTCGCCCTACGGCCCGGCCTACCGCGACCTGATCCCCGGATCGAAGCTTGCCGTCATCCAGAACTGCGGCCACCTGCCGCATATCGAAAAGACCGACGAGGTCCTCGCCGCGGTTACGAAATTCATCGAGGAGGCGAAGCGATGAAGTTCTACATGATCCATCTGATGCCGTTCGCCGACCTCGATCTCGACTACGACAAGAAATACAATTCCGCCTGGGTCACGCTGCCGAATACCTATTACGACCCGCGGAAAGGCCCGGCGCTTTACAACCGCTATATCGACGAGCTGGTTTACGCGGACGAGCTCGGCTTCGACGGCATCTGCTGCAACGAGCATCACCAGAACGCCTACGGGTTGATGCCGATACCGGGCGTGATCGCCGGCGCGCTGGTGCGCGAGACCAAGCGCTGCCAGGTCGCCGTGCTCGGCCGCGCCTTGCCCTTGCTGTCCTATCCGCTGGCGGTCGCCGAAGAATACGCCATGCTCGACAACATCTCGAACGGCCGGCTGATCGCGGGCTTCGTGCGCGGCATCGGCGCCGAATATCATTCCACCGGCGTCAACCCGGCCGAATCGCACGGCCGTTTCATCGAGGCGCATGACCTGATCCTGCAGGCGTGGACGCGGCCCGGACCGTTCGCCTTCGAGGGCAAGTACTTTCACGTCAACTACGTCAACACCTGGCCGCGCCCGGTGCAGCAGCCGCACCCGCCGATCTGGATTCCCTCGCAGGGATCGAGCGAGACCATCGCGTGGGCCGCGCATCCCTCGCGCAAGTACACCTATCTGCAGACCTTCAGCCCGATCGAGCAGCTCGCGCGCTTCATGAACCTGTACCGGCAGCAGGCGGAAAAATACGGCTACGAGGCGACCACGGAACAATTGGGCTGGGCGACGCCGATCTATGTCAGCGATACCGACGAGGCGGCGATGCGCGAAGCGCGTCCGCACATCGAGGCGTTCTACAACAAGTTCCTGCGCATGCCGATCGAGATGCTGCTGCCGCCCGGCTACATCTCGCTCGCCTCGCTGGCCGCGGTCGGCAACAAGGCGCGCGCGGCAGCCGCCGGCCCGGCGGCGCAGAAGATCGAGGACCTGGCAAGCAAGGGCATGATCATCTGCGGCGGCCCCGACAGCGTCGCCCAGCAGCTCGAGCGCTACCAGCTTCAGGTCGGTTTCGGCAAGGTCATCGCCATGATGCAGTTCGGCACGCTGCCGCACGACCTCACCAAGCGGAGCATGGAATTGTTCGCGCGCAAGGTGATGCCGCGGCTGCGCAACGTCGGCGAAGCCGCGCCCGCGCGCGCCGGCGTTCACGCCGCGGTGTGAGCGGCGCGCAGGGTTACTGGCACATCGCCTTGGTCACGACGTGCTCGACGGGGCATTCGCCGGGAGCCGGTTTGCGCCCGCCGAGGAACGCCTGCGCGGGGCAATTTTCGGCGGTTTCGTAGTCGACGCTGTTGCCGGTGTTGAAGCCCTTGGCCTTGCATATCGTCTCGGCGGCGAGGCGGCAATCCGGCGCGCCGTTGGGCGCGATGGCGCAGCGCTCCCGCCCGCTCACGACGCGCGTAGCGCCGAGCCGGCCGAGCGCGTCGGCGGTATCCTTGGCGGCGGTGCCGGCCTTCGTGCCGACGCCGCCGACGCCGCGCCAGGCGGATTCCAGACCTTTGCCCATGCCGGAAACCGAATCATCGAACCAATGGCCGACGGCTTCGAGAAATCCGGGCTTGCGATCGGCGGCGGGAGCGTCCGGTGACGCAGCCGGCTGCGCGGCGGGCGCGGCAGGCGCGGCATTGGGCGTCGCGCCGCGATCCTGCGCCGAAACCACGCCCGCTATCGACAACCACAGGGCAACGCACAGCCCGACGCACGCCGCCCGGGTGGCGGCGCGCAATCGCGGTTGTCCCCTTGAATTCTTCATCGTCGTCTGCCGCCCGTAATAATCGCGGCGCAATTGCCGCACGGCGGAGCATACAAATTTTCGTCGATCGCTATGGCCAAAATAAGGTGAACCCGACGGTCAGAACAGGCGCGCGACGATGATGAAGCCGATCAAGATCGTGCCCGCGCTGACGGCAACCCAAAAACCGAGCCGCTTCTCGATGATGCCGCGCGCCCAATATCCATACCGGCTGAGCAAAAATGCCACCGCGAAAAACCGAACGCTGCGCGAAATCGTCGAGAACACCACAAACAGCATGACGCTGTAGCCGGAAAAACCGGCCGTGATGGTGACAACTTTGAACGGAATTGGCGTGAGGCCCTTCAGAAGAATGATCCAGGCGCCGTATTCCTTGTAGGCCTCACGAAAAGTCTCGACCTTGTCGCCATGGCCATACAGCTCAATGACCCAATGACCAACGGAATCATAGAGCGTGGCGCCGATGAAGTAGCCCAGCAATCCGCCGGCGACGGAGGTGATCGTGCAGACGGCGGCGTAGAACCAGGCGCGATCAGGCCGCGCCAGCGCCATCGGGATCATCATGACGTCGGGCGGGATCGGAAAAAACGAGCTTTCCGCGAACGACACGGCGCCCATGAGCCAGGCCGCATGCGGCTTGCCGGCGGCGGCGATACACCAATCATACAATTTTCGCAGCATGGGCGGCTTGTCTAGCGATGCGTGGTCCGGAAGTCCATCGCGCCCGCTGTTTGGAATTCGGATTACCGCGATCGGCGCTTCTGGACCCGGCGCATGGCGAGGGATGTTACCCTGCCGCTCGACTTTGGCGTCGCGTCCTTGAGCATCTTCTCGGCGATGCCGAACATCCGTTCGCGGCGATCCATTTCCTTCCAAACTTCCTTCGGATCGATGCCGTAGGAAACCCACAACACGACGAGGTTGTAGAGCAGGTCCGCGCTTTCACGAACGACGTTGTCGTGGTTGCCGTTCATCGCGTCGATGACGACCTCCACCGCTTCCTCAGCGAGCTTCTTGGCAACCTTGGCGCGGCCGGCGTGCAACAGCCGCGCTGTCCGGGACGTCGCGGGATCCGCGCTCCGGGCGGCGAGAACGGCAACATGCAAGCGGTCAATCGAATCGCTCATGCGCGAATCATAGCGCCATCTTGCAACCGGTGGGTTAACGCGCGCGCTAGCGTCATTCGAATTTGTTCACCACAACTGCTGCAGCGCAATGGGCCCTACCAGTATCGGTATCGGTAATAGCGCGGCGCGTAGTAGGTGTAGGGTGGTGGCCCGCCGTAATAACCGTAGTAACCATACGGGGCATATCCGTAAGGGTATCCATAATAATTGCGGTGGCGCCGCGACGCCGCGACCACGGCGACGGTCCCGGCAATCGCCGCGAACATTCCGAGCGCGGCGGCGTTGTTGCGCCGGTAATAGCGGCGCCGGGAACTGAAATCGGTGATGTCGTTACGGCCCGCCTGCGCCGGCGCGGCCTGCGGCGTCGCGCCGGTCTTCGATGCCGCCAGCGCCGGTGTTGCCGCGACCGCGGTCGCGGCCATGGCGGCGGCGGTCACGATGGCGACGGCCTTGCGTGCCTTCATTCCCACTGTTGCTCGCATCATCGCTCTCCGTGTCACGAGGTTGGAAAATCGATAGCTGATCATATCTGGGTATCGGGTTGCGGAATAACAATGGCACAGTTGGCGGATCCGGGCGCGCCTGCCACAGAAATGATTCATCTCATGCAAGCCTTTGCACCATGCTTTCGATGTGTCCGCGCCCGCGCAATGACGCGGACGTGAGCAGGGCAGTCGCATCGACGATGCTAGAGTTGAAACGGATTCAGCATTGGAGGCCAGATTCGATGATCGACGCACCACGGATAAGCGCAGTTTGCCTCGCGGTGCTGTTGGCGTTGCCCGCCATTCTGCCGGCCATCGGCGCCCGCGCCGAGGCCGTCAAATTCGCGGGCGCCGACAAGGTCACGGTGTTTGGCACTTACTCCGGCACCGGCGACAAAACGAAGCCTATCGCCCTTTTGTTTCACATGGCGGGATCGAACGCCGGCGAGTACGCCCCGATCGCTCCGAAGTTGAACGCGCTCGGATTCAACGCGCTGGCGATCGATCAGCGCTCCGGCGGGACCAAGTTCGGACGCGACAACCTCACCGTGAAGGTACTGGGCCGCAGCGCCGGATACCTGCAGGCGCTAACCGACCTTGAAGCGGCGCTGGCCTGGGCACGCACCAGCGGCCACACCGGCAAGATCGTCGTTTGCGGGTCGAGTTATTCGGCGGCGCTGGCGTTCGTGCTCGCGGCGCAGCATCCAGGGGAGATCGCCGGGCTCATGGCTTTCTCACCGGGTGAGTATCTTGTTGGAAAGACCACGGTGCGCGATGCCGCGGCGAAGCTCAAAGATGTGTCGGTGTTCGTGACGTCCGCGAGCAATCGCGACGAGATCGCCGCTGCCAGCGCGATTGTTGAAGCCGTTCCCGGCACGGCGAAAACCCTGCTTGTTGCGAAACAGGCGCCGCATGGCGCTTCAGCTTTGCGCGCGGACGCGAACCGCGCCGGCAATGCGGAAGTCTGGGCGGCGGTGGAACGTTTCCTGACCGGGCTGCGCTAGCAAATCCGCGCTACTCCCCCTCGGCGAGCAGGCTGGCGTTGCCGCCGGCGGCGGCGGTGTTGATCGTCACGGTTTGCTCCTGCGCGAAACGGCGCAAATAATTCGGTCCGCCGGCCTTCGGACCGGTCCCCGACAGGCCGCTGCCGCCGAACGGCTGCGAGCCGACGACGGCGCCGATCATGCTGCGGTTGACATAAACGTTGCCGACCGGCACGCGCGCGACGACGCGCTCGACCGTATCATCGATGCGCGAATGCACGCCAAGCGTCAGGCCGTAGCCGGTGCCCGCGATATCATCGAGCAGCGCATCGAGACCGTCGGCGGCATAGTGCACGACGTGAAGGATCGGGCCGAACACTTCCTCGGCGAGATCGCGGGCACGATCGAGCGCGATCAGGGTCGGCGGCACGTAAGTTCCGCGCGTCGGCATGGAGTGGCGGCCATCCCAGCGAAAGATCACGCGCCCCTGCCCCGCCATGCGCGCGATCCAGGCA
>JBGPOB010000149.1:0-8686 GCA_041487815.1 Xanthobacteraceae bacterium
GGCGTTGCGGCCGCGGTCGGCTGCGCCGGCGGATAGCCCGGCAGCACGACGACGCGCGTTCCCACCTTCACGCGCTGATAGAGATCCTCGATATCGGCGTTGACGAGCCGGACGCAGCCCGAGGACACGAACGATCCGATCGTGGAAGGCTGGTTGGTGCCGTGGATGCGAAAAAGTGTCTTGCCGAGATAAAGCGCGCGCGCGCCAAGCGGATTGCTTTCGCCACCGGCCATGAAGCGCGGCAGATAGGGCTGCCGCTCGATCATCTCGGATGGTGGAAACCAGTCCGGCCATTCAGCCACCTTGGTGATTTTCTCGCGGCCGGCCCAGGTGAAGCCTTCGCGGCCAACGCCGATGCCATAGCGCATCGCCTTGCCCTCGCCGAGCACGTAGTAAAGGTAGGTGTTGGGTGTATCGATGATGATCGTGCCCGCGGGTTCCTTGGTCCAGTACTCGACTTCCTGGCGCCGCAGATGGGACGGTAACTCCTTGATCTGGGTTGCGTCCTCCGGCTGATCTTCCGGCGGCAGCGCGGCAATCGCGCTTCCGGGCGCGGCGGCTGGCGCGCGTCCCGGCGTTGCGATCCCCTGCGTGGTTGCCGGCGAAGTTCCTGGAATGGTGCCGGTCGTGTCCTCGATATTCGCGGGCGGCCGCAGACCGCCAGATGCCGGACCAACAGCGACCGGAGCAATCGGCACCGCAGCACTCGGCGCAGCCGCGGCTTGCGGCATACCCTGCGGCGGCAGCAGGCGCGGCGCGGTCAGCTCGATCGGCGCGCCGGGCGGCGGCCCGGCCTGCGGATCATTCGGGTTCTGATAGCGAGGATTCGGAACGCCTGGATTGAACTCCGGTGGCTGCGCCGGAGGAAAGGCGCGCGACGCCGTGCCGCCGGCGGGCGGCGGCAGCGGTTGCGATTGAATGCCCGGCGCGGCAACGACATCGTCGTCGTCATCATCGTCGTCGGGAATGACGTCCGGCGGCAAGGCATAGGCGCCCGGCGGCGGCCCTGGGACGATGAACTGCGCGTACGCAACCCGGCCGCACGCCAAGAGCGCAAGGCTCAACAACAGTGTGGCGGTGATACGCAACGTCATCGTCCCCTGCTCATCATCATCCGGCCTGAAGCGCGGCCCCGGCGCAACAACCATAATGACACCCTTCTTGGAATAAGATGGGGCAACATCAAGGCAGGATTTGAAAAGGCGTCCGGCCTCCAAGTCCCTGATCCATCCTAACAAGTCGAACCTTAACTTGGTGTTAAGGATAAGCAATCTCATGTTTGTTTGACACGCCGGCTTGCGGCTTTTGTCGCATCGGGTGAAAAATTGCGCCCGTTCAACTGGATTTGATCCGGGCACGCGGTCGCCAGCGAGCCATCCCGCCTTGGTCTTGAAAGAACTCCCGTGCGCCTGGTCAAAAACGTCCGCCTCGGTCGCTTCTATCTGCCCACGGTCTGCATTTTTCTGGCGCTCGCGGTCGCGGGGCGCCTGCTTGATCCGTTCTTCGTGCAGGCACTGCGGCTGATTGCGTTCGATGCGTACCAGCGGATGGCGCCACAGGCCTACGATCCCGAATTGCCGGTGCGCATTATTGACATCGATCAGGATTCGCTTGCCCGCTACGGCCAATGGCCGTGGCCGCGCGCACTGATGCGCGATCTCGCCTCGCGGTTGGCCGAACGCAAGGCCGTGGCAATCGCGTTCGACGTGCTGTTCGCCGATCCCGATCAGAATTCAATGGAGGAAGTCGTCAAACGCCTGCCGCCAGAGCAGGCGAGCCGCCTCGCGGAGCTGGCGCGCGGGCCGGGCAACGATGCTGCGTTTGCAGACGCGCTCGCGCGCGCGCCGAGTGTGCTGCCGCTCGTGCTGACCAACCGGCCACCCGGCGCGCCGTACGCGCCCAAGGCCGGCTACGCCGTTCTGGGCGACGATCCAAAGCCCTTCCTGCCGCCGTTTTCCGGCGCCGACCGCAATCTGCCGGTGCTTGACGCCGCCGCGCACGGGCTCGGCGCCATCAACTGGATTCCGAACCGCGACCAGGTCGTGCGCCGCGCGCCGCTGTTCTTTCGCTTGGGCGACGACATTGTGCCGTCGCTCGCCGCCGAGGCGCTGCGCATCGCGGTCGGGGCGTCGACCTATCAGCTCAAGGCCTCGAACGCGAGCGGCGAGACGGCATTCGGCGCCACGAGCGGCCTCAATCATGTCCGCATCGGCGATGTCGAGATCCCGATTGATGCCGATGGCGCTATCACGCTGAAATTTCGCCATAGCAACCCGGCGGCATTCATTCCGGCGTGGATGGTGCTTTCCGGCGCGGTGGCTGAACAAGACATCGCCGGCAAGATCATCCTCATCGGCACTAGCACGCCGGGCCTTTTGGACCTGCGCGCCACCCCGCTCGACGAGGCGCTGCCCGGCGTCGAGATCCACGCCATGACGCTCGAGCACATCCTGGCGGGGCGCAGCCTGACCCGCCTCGACTACGCGCTCGCGGTCGAGGAATTCGTCATCATTGCGCTTGGTCTCCTGCTCGCATTCATCATGCCGCGGTTGACGCCGGCCTATGCGGCCGCCATCGGCGTCGCCGTCTTCGCGTCCATCAATGTCGATGGCTGGCTGGCCTACCGCTACTGGAATCTGCTGTTCGACCCGCTATACCCGGCGCTCGTGCTGGTGATGTTGACCGCTGGAATCACGTTTTACATCTACCGTCAGGTCGAGCGGCAAAGGGGCGAGATTCGCGGCGCTTTCGGGCGCTATCTCGCGCCGGCGGTGGTCGAGGAGATCATCGCCGATCCGGCGCGGCTCGAACTCGGCGGCGAGGTGCGCGAACTGTCGCTGATGTTCTGCGACGTGCGCAACTTCACGTCGATCTCGGAAGGCCTGACGGCGGGCGAGCTGACGCATTTCATCAATGAACTGCTGACGCCTCTGAGTGACATCATTCTGGCCGAGCGCGGCACGATCGACAAATACATGGGCGACGCCATCATGGCGTTCTGGAACGCGCCGCTGGCGCTGCCGGACCATGCCGCGCGCGCCTGCCGCGCCGCCGTTGCCATGGCGGGGCGGATGAGCGATCTCAATCGGCAATGGCGCGACGAGGCCGCCGCCGCCGGCCGCTCGTTCAAGGATGTCCGCATCGGTATCGGCATCAACACAGGGGAATGCTGCGTCGGCAATCTCGGCAGCGAGCACCGTTTCGACTATTCGGCGATTGGCGACGAGGTCAACATTACGTCGCGCTTCGAGGGGCTGACCAAGCTCTATGGCGTCGCGGTCGTGGTCGGCGAGCGCACGGTGCAACAGGCGCGGGGAATACCGGCGCTCGAACTTGACCTGATCCGCGTCAAGGGCCGCAGCCAGCCGACGCGAATCTATGCCCTTGCCGAGGCGCTCGACGGCAGCGAATGGCTGGCACGGCTTCGCCCGCTGCAGCAAAGCCTGCTTGAAGCGTATCGCGCGCAGCGCTGGGACGAAGCGCAGGCAAGGCTCGCCGATTGCCGCGCGGCCGCCGGCGTCGCGCTCGATGCGTATTACGGGGCTCTCGGCGAGCGCATCGCGGTGCTGCGCCGCGCGCCCCGCGAAGCCAACTGGGACGGCGCCTACACGATGACCGAAAAGTAAGCCGGCACGTCAGAATTGATTTTGCGCGTGATCTTTTCCGAAAACCGGTACCCACTTTTCGGAATCACGCGCTAGAACCGCGACACCACCGACGTCGTCACGACATGATCGTTGAACGATCGCGTCGGATCGTTCGAACGGTCGTAGAGGTATTGATACTCGACCTTGAGACCGACCTGGAAAGCGAACAGGTCCGGCATCCAGATCAGAAAGCCGGGGCCGTAGATCGTGTCGTGGCGCTTGCCGAGGGTGGCGGCAACGAGGTCGGTCCGATAGTAGCGATCAAATACGACAAAGGTCGGGCCGGCGGTTACCCCCTCGGCGATGGGTCCGAGCAATTCGACCCGTCCGCCCCATTCGGTATAGGCGCCGGGCTGGATTTCCATCAGCAGCGTGCTGGCGACGGAGCCCTCGATGCCGCTCCAGCGCGCCCACGGCGTCACCAGCAGCGAAGCCGAGGTGCCTGCCAGATTGCGCACCGAGAATTTGGCTTTGATGTCGCCGTAGTAGCCGTGCTGCGTCGGGAAGAAATCGTTGTAGTCGCGGTAGCCCCCGCGCACGGTCACCGACTGGAACACGCCGTCGATGCGGCTTTCGACCGTTGCCGCCGCGACCGCCTCCGAATAGTAAAAGCGCTGGTCGAAGGTTGCGGCGCCGCCGCCGCCGGCAAGGTGCAGGGCGGTGCCGGCGATGAAATCGAAAACCGGCCCGGTGGTTGCGCCGACGTAGCCGTAATTCAGGTCGCCTTCGCGCTGGTGAACGATGCCTGCGACATTGGCGTTCGTTCGCCACGGCAGATCGCCAATGACGCGCTCGTCGCGCATCTGCAGGGCGCCATAGGCCTGCAATTCGCCGCGCCTGGTTGTCGGGCTGTAGCGCGGATTTGACTCCCAGGCGCCGCCGATCTCGGCGGTAAATTGCGTTGAGACCGGAACCAGTTTACGCCGGAGCTGCGCAAGGCCGCGTTGCGCGGTCTCGTTGGCCGGATCGTTGACCAGAATGCGCTCGTAGGCGGCAAGCGCCCAGCGCGGCTTGCCGGATTCCAGGGCGAGCGCCGCGTAGCGCAAATTGAGTTCGGTGTTGGCGGGATTTTTCAGAATTTGCACATAGAGGCGTGCGAGCTCGTCTGGCGCCGCCACGGCGGGCACGCTGGTCGCGACGATCGCGGCCGCGACGCACAGCATGAAACGCATTGGCATGAAACGCATTGCCGATTCCCTGCCACCCGAACCGCAGATTGCGGCGCCGCCGCCAAAGCCGCAACGTCGGCTACAATCAGCATGTTAGCGCCAATGTCAACGCTCGCGAAATCGCCTGCCACAATGTTACCATGCTGAGTTACCATGCTGATCGGTCATGATGTTTTCATTAGTTTGTGATTTGGATATTTGGCGGTAAGTTGCCGCTGCAAGATATTTCCGGAGCGACATCATGCGTTGGTCGACGCTCGCGCGCGCTGCAGCCATCATCACCTTCGTCGGCGTTGTCACGTCCGGCTCGTCGGCGTCCGCCGACAAGATCGGAATCGCGTCGGCGGTTAAGAACGACGTGCAGGCGAGCCTTGCCGGTCCGCCAAAGCCGCTCGCAACCGGCAATGATGTGTTCGCGAATCAGCGCATCCGCACCGGCGAGGCGAGCACCGCGCAGCTGTTGTTTCTCGACGAGACCAGCGTCAGCGTCGGCCCGCGTTCCGAGCTTGTGCTTGATCGATTCGTTTTCAATCCCGAGCGCGGCGCCGGCAACGTGGTGCTGACCACGGGCCGCGGCGCCTTCCGTTTCGTCACCGGCGCGCAAAATCCGACGCACTACACGATCAAGACGCCGGTCGCGACCATCGGCGTGCGCGGCACGATTGTCGAAATTCGCAACGCGATGATCAACCGCATGATGGTGTCGATCGTGACGCTGCTGGAGGGGCGTGTCATCGGCCGCAGCAACACGGGCCAGGAAGTCACGCTCACGCAGCTCGGCCTGTCCTATGTCTTCGGCGCCGACGGATCGATCCGTGGGCCGATCAACACCCACGGCACGACCTTTGCCTATTTCGGCGACCCGGAGCGTCTCGACCTGCCCGACAATCGGCTTGATCTCATTGACGCGCTGGTGCCGCGCGGCCCGCAGACTCCGGGTGGTTTCAGGGGCGGACCGATCAATTGACGGCTCCCGATTCGCCGCCGGCGCGCCGCATGATCATGCAGGCGTTTGTTCGATGGTGTCGACCCGATTGGGATAGAACGCCACATAACCCGCGATCTCGGTAACGTCCGAGTGGGGCTGTTCGTAGCTCCAGATCGCATTTTCCGCGACGCGACCGCCGGCATTGATGGAATAATACGAGGCGTCGCCCTTGTAGGGGCAATGGGTCGCGTGCTGCGTGCGGGAGAGCAGCCTCATGTCGACATCGCTGCGCGGAACGTAGAGCACCGGCGGATAGCTCGCCTCCTTGAGCGACAACGCCTTGGTCGTATCGGCGACGACCCGGCCGGCGAAAGTGACCTTCACGTGCTTGCCGCTCGATGAAATCGTAATTGGATGATCCGGTGTTCCCGCCATGACTTGCTCCTGAGGCTCGATGCGCTGGTTGGCTGGCGATAGTTGACTGGGTAGTTGACTGGGGCAAAAGCGTTTCAGACGGAATTGAAATGCCCGCCTAACATCCTGAATTGATGCATGATCTTTTCCGAAAAGTCTTTCAACTTTTCGGGATCATGCGCTATCGGTCGGGCGCGAACATCAACAAATGCGTGCCGTTGGGCAACGGCGCCCAATACGGCTTCACGCGCAAACCGATGGCGATTTCGTCGGCACCGCAATTGACCATGTTCGCCATCACGTTGACGCCTTCGTCGAGCGTCACGAGCGCGATCAGGAACGGCTCATGACCGCGGAACGGCTCGCGCGCCCGCCGCGCGATCGTGAACGAAAACACCGCGCCCTTGCCGGAAACCTCGCGCCATTGCAGCGCACGGCGCCCGCTATAGATGCTGGCAGGGCGCGGAAAAAACTGGTGCTTGCCGGTCTTGGCGTCGAACTGGATCACGAGCTTTTTCTCACGCGTCGCGTCCCAGTAGCGCTTCGAAAATGTGTTGCATGGCGGCGCTTCGCGCGGGACGCCGAGCGTGTCATTCAAGGGGACCGTTGTCATCGCATCATCCGTTCGGTGTCAGGATCATGACCACGCTCGAGGTCCAGTTGCGGCCGTAAGGAATGCCGCCGATGCCGGTGACGAGCGCGGTCCTGGTATTCTTCACCTGACGCTTGCCGCCTTCGCCAAAAAGCTGGCGCACCGCCTCGATGAGGTTGGTGCCGCCGCCCGCGAGTCCGCACTGGCCGGCGGAAATCTGGCCGCCGCCGGTATTGAGCGGCAGGTCGCCGGTATGCGTGAAATCATGCTCGCGGATGAAGTCGCAGCTGTGTCCGTGCGTGCAGAAGCCGAGCATTTCAAGCTGCATCATGATGGCGATGATGAAGTCGTCGTAAGGGTGAAACGACGCGATCTCGCCCGGCTTGAGGCCCGCGGCGGCAAAGGCGCGGCGCCCGGCGACGAGGTGCCCGGTCTCCGTCATGTCAACGACGGCTTCGCTGGCGCGGTAGTTGGTGCGCTCGCCATAGCCGATGGGCGTCACGCATCGAAGGAGGCCGCGCTTCTCGGCATGGCGCCGGCTGGTGACGATCAGGCCGCTGGCGCCTTCGCACACCATCACGCTGTCGAGCAGGCGGATCGGGTCGGCGATCATGCGCGAGTTGAGATAGTCGTCGACGGTCATCGGTTTGCGCAACTTTTCGCACGCAAGATCGTTGAGCAGCGCGTGCCCGCGCTGGGTGACCGCAAGCTTGCCGAGCTGCGCGTAGTCAAGGCCGAATTGGTGTTCGTAGCGCTTGCTGATGAGGCCGAATGCCGCAGGCGGACCGAGATAGCCGGACGGCTGCGTCCATTCGGTGTCACTGCCGCGCGAACGTCGGTTGTTTTCGCTGACCGGCGTGTCCGCATAGAGGCACAACACCGTGGTGCAAAGCCCGGCGTCGATTGCGGCGCAGGCGCGCGCCAGCGCGGCCGTCGCCGAACAGCCGCCGATATCGACGATCTGGCAGAAGTCGAGTTCAAGGGCGAGCTGATCGGCCGTCGCCTGCGACCAGAACGGGTTGCCGGCGCCGGTCATCGACGACGACAGGATCAGGCCATCGATTTCGCCCTTCTCAAAGCCGGTCTTATCGAGCAGGGCTTCGAGAATTTCGGCATCCATCTCCCAGATGTCGCGGTCGGACTTTTCGACGATCTTGGTCTCGGCATAGCCGACGATCGCCGCATCGCGTAGCGCCATGAGTTTGTTCCACCAAATTTGCTGATACGTAAAATATTCCGGGAGAAACGGGGCTAGCGGCCGTCGCCGGACTTGCCCGGTGTCGCCAAGGGCGCGGCGCGCTTTTCGACAAAGGCGCGCACCCGCTCGAAACCTTCGGAACTTTGCTCGCGCATCGCGCCGCCGACGATCGATTCCACGAACAGTCCATTCTCGTGCGAAAGATCCATGATGCGCGGCAGCGCATTGGTGATCGCCCAATTGGACTGCGGCGCATTCTCGGCAATCCGTTTTGCGAGCGATTTTGCGCGCTCCAAAGACTCGCCTTTAGGGACGATATATTGGGCGAGGTTGGCGCGTTCGCCTTCCGCAGCCGTCAATACGCGGCCGGTCAGCATCAGATCGGCCATGCGTGCATAGCCCATCAGGCGTGCGATGCGCACCGAGCCGCCGCCGCCCACGAAAATGCCGCGCTGACCTTCGGGCAGGGCGAAGAACGTGCTCTCGTCGGCGACGCGGATATGGCAGGCGGAGGCGAGCTCGAGGCCGCCGCCGATGCAGGCGCCCTTGAGGGCCGCGACCCAGGGGATCGGGCCGCGCGCGATCAGGTCGAACGACCGATGCCAGCGGCCGCGCGGCCGGCGTTTCTTGGCGTCCGGGTCCATCCAGGTCAAAGCCTCGGCAAGGTCGAGACCGGCGGAAAAATTATCGCCATAAGCATAAATCATGCCCGCGCGCGCCTCCTCGCCGGCGCGGAAC
>JBGPOB010000150.1:0-8680 GCA_041487815.1 Xanthobacteraceae bacterium
AATGCCAGGCGCACCGGATTGAACTTGTGCAGGACCGCCATTTTGCCGCGTGGATCCCACCACGTCGCGGCGAGCGCCGAAAATCGCGCGACTTCGTCTTCGTCGACTGTGGAGGCTGCTGCCATCTTTTGCCTGCGCGTGGGGAACCCCCGAACCCTTTTCGATGATCACTGGAGGCCGGGTCAAGCCCCCGGAATCGCGCTGAAACGGCAGGCCCGGTTGCGGCCGTGGAATTCCACGGCTATGGATACGCGCCATTTCACCCGGAGCGCCAGAGTCTTAACCCCATGGCCCGCCTCGTCATGAAATTCGGCGGCACGTCGGTCGCCGACGTCAGCCACATCCGCAACGTTGCGCGCCACGTCAAGCGTGAGGTGGATGCCGGCCACGACATCGCGGTGGTCGTGTCCGCGATGGCGGGAAAAACCAATGAACTCGTCGACTGGTGCGAAGCGGCGCTGTCGGAGCAGCGGATTTTCGACGCGCGGGAATACGACGCGGTGGTATCGTCCGGCGAGCAGGTGACGGCGGGCCTGCTCGCCATCACGCTGCAGGACATGGGCATCAACGCCCGTTCGTGGCAGGGCTGGCAATTGCCGATCGCGACGTCGGATGCGCATGGTTCCGCGCGGATTCTCGATATCAATGGACAAGAGCTGATCAAGCGCTTCAAGGAACGTGGCGAGGTCGCGGTCGTCGCTGGATTCCAGGGCGTACATCGCGAAACCGGACGCATCACCACGCTCGGCCGCGGCGGCTCGGACACGTCGGCGGTTGCAGTAGCGGCGGCGATTAGCGCGATGCGCTGCGACATCTATACCGACGTCGACGGGGTCTACACCGCCGACCCACGTGTCGTGCCGGGAGCGCACCGGCTCGACAAGGTCGCGTTCGAGGAAATGCTTGAACTCGCCTCGCTCGGCGCCAAGGTGTTGCAGGTACGCTCCGTCGAGCTTGGCATGGTGCACAACGTGCCTATCTTCGTGCGGTCGAGTTTCGATACGCCGGACTCAATCGATTCCCGCGGCAATCCTCCGGGCACGCTGATATGCGATGAGGCAGAGATCATGGAACAGCAGGTTGTCACCGGCATCGCGTTCTCGAAGGACGAGGCGCAGATCTCCGTGCGGCACGTGCCGGACAAGCCCGGCGTTGCCGCCGCGATATTCGGCCCGCTTGCCGATGCCAATATCAACGTCGATATGATCGTGCAGAATGTGTCGGGTGACGGTGCGACAACCGACCTCACCTTCACGGTCCCCGCCGCAGATTATATGCGCGCCAAGGATACGTTAACCAAGTCGAGCCGCGACATCGGCTTCGAACGCCTCGACGGCGCCACCGACGTGGCGAAGGTCTCCGTCATTGGTATCGGAATGCGCAGCCATGCCGGCGTCGCCGCCCAGGCATTCAAGGCGCTGGCGGAGCGCGGCATCAACATTCGCGCCATTACAACATCCGAAATCAAGTTTTCTCTGCTGATTGACGCCGCTTTCACGGAATTAGCAGTACGCACGCTGCATTCGCTCTACGGTCTCGACAAGGGCTAGTTACTAGTTAACGGTTGGTTTGAACCTCGCTGCTAGGTTGATGGCAATGCGCGGCATGTTCCGGACGCAGCCAATAGCAACCTCGACCGACGGTAATGCAGGCACCGCAATCGCTGATCGCCGAACTTGAGAGCTCGCTCAATAGTGGTCCGAGCGCAAAACGCTCGGAGATTCTCCGGCGCGTCACCGACCTGTTCCTGACCGGCGGAGATGCCTACAACGACGAGCACATCGGCGTCTTCGACGACGTGATGAATCATCTGGTGCAGAAGATCGAGGGCCACGCCCTGATCGAACTCAGCGGCCGGCTTGCGCCGATTGACTTTGCGCCGTCGCGCATCGTCAATCGCCTGGCGCGCGACGACAACATGGCGGTTGCCGGACCGATCCTTGAAAAATCCAGCGTCCTAAGCGACGCCGACCTGATCGACATTTCCAGGACCAAGACGCAGGACCACATGGCGGCAATCGCGGGGCGCGTGACCCTTGCCGAGGCCGTCACCGATATTCTTGTCGAACGCGGCAACGCCGATGTGACGCGCCGGGTCAGCGGCAACTTGGGGGCAAGGTTTTCGCGCTACGGCATCGAGACCGTCGCAGGCCGTGCCGAGAAGGACGAAGCCATCGCCGAGGCACTGGCGCAGCGGCGCGATTTGCCGCCGGAAGTATTCGACGAACTTGTACGCAAGGCGACCAAGCACGTACGCGAGCGGCTGATGGCCAATAGCGCGCCGGGAATGCAGGAACGCATTGTGCGCACGGTTGCGACGGTTTCCCGGCAGGTCGCCCTCGCCGAGGCCCCGGCTTCGGCTGCCGGCGGCCACGGCGCCAAGATACGAATGAACAGTGCGGCGGTGGCCAAGAATCATCTCATCAGCGTTGCGCGGGCAGGCCATGCCGCCGAGACAATCTCGGCATTTGCCAGGGTCTGCGGGGTGCCGGTCGCCGCGATCAAGAACCTGGTGCGACAGGGCGCCGACGACGGATTTATCATCCTTGGCAAGGCGGCGGGGCTCGGCTGGCCCGAAATGAAGGACGTGCTGGCAACCGCCATGCCGGCCGACGGGCCACAGGCTTCGGACCAAAAGGCCTTGTTCGAGAAATTCGTCGGCATTTCCTCCACGAATGCGCAGCGCGTCGTGCGCTTCATCAAAACCGCCAAGGCCGCGTCCAAGGAGGAGATTCGCAAGCTAATGTGAGCCGCAGTCGCGCGATTACGGCGCGATAACCGTGGAAACTACCGTCCGGCGAAGCAGCTTGCGACTCCCCCGTTCAATTCGCTATAGCCCTGTCGGCAGCCGTTGCACGCGGCGTTCGTCGTGCGCTGCAGCGAACGCCGACGAAGGCCGGGCGAAGCGCGGGACCCGGTCAATTGAATACGGCCGATAGGACTTTCTCCATGCGAGGCGCACTCGGCGGTCCGCGCGTGCTGTTGCGCCGGCTCCGCGAGGTGATGGCGGAACCGGTCAGCGCGCAGGAACGCCTCGACAAGGTCGTGGTGCTGATCGCCGCCAACATGGTGGCGGAAGTATGCTCGTGCTACGTCCTGCGCGTCGACGGCACGCTGGAACTCTACGCCACCGAAGGCCTCAAGCGCGAAGCCGTGCACAAAACCGTGCTGCGCACGGACGAGGGCCTCGTCGGCCTGGTAGCGAGCGAGGCCAACGCGATCAATCTGTCGGAAGCGCACACCCCTCCGGCCGCCGCGTACCGCCCGGAAACCGGTGAAGAAATCTACCATTCGTTCCTCGGCGTGCCGGTCCTGCGCGCCGGTAACACGCTCGGCGTTCTGGTGGTTCAGAACCGCGCGCGGCGAACCTATTCCGAAGAGGAAGTCGAGGCGCTGCAGACCACCGCCATGGTGTTGGCCGAGATGATTGCGTCGGGCGAGCTTGCCGCGCTCGCTCAGCCGGGCGCCGAACCCGCGGCGCGGCGCCCGCTGCATCTGACCGGCATTGCGCTCAACGACGGCATCGCGCTCGGCCACGTCGTGCTGCACGAGCCGCGCATCGTTATCACCAATGCGATCGCCGACGACGTTCCGAAGGAGCTTCAACGGCTCGAAACCGCGCTCGCAACGCTGCGCGCGGACCTCGATATCATGCTGGAGCGCGGCGAAATCGCCGAAGGCGGCGAGCACCGCGACGTACTCGAAGCCTATCGCATGTTCGCGCACGATCGCGGCTGGGTGCACAAGCTCGAGGAAGCCGTGATGACCGGCCTGACCGCGGAGGCCGCCGTCGAGCGCGTGCAGTCCGACACCCGCGCGCGAATGCTGCGCCAAACCGATCCCTTTTTGCGCGAACGCCTGCACGACCTCGAAGATCTCGCCCACCGGTTGCTGCGCCAGTTGCTCGGCGACGACCATGAATCCGCGCGCGACAGCCTGCCGGATAACGCGGTGCTGGTTGCGCGTATGATGGGCCCAGCGGCGCTGCTCGATTACGACCGCAAGAAGCTGCGCGGGCTGATCCTGGAGGAGGGTGGACCGACCTCCCACGTCTCCATCGTCGCGCGCGCGCTCGGGCTTGCCGCCGTCGGCGAAATCCCCAATGCCACCGGCATCGTCGATCCGGGCGATCCTGTGATCGTCGACGGCTCGTCAGGCGAAGTGCACGTGCGTCCGACAGCGGACATGGAGTCGGCCTATGTCGAACGCGTCCGGCTGCGGGCGCGCCGGCAATTGCAGTATCTCGCATTGCGCGACAGGCCCTGCGTCACGAAAGACGGCGAAAAGGTCACGCTGATGCTGAACGCCGGCCTGCTCGTCGACCTGCCCAACATTGCCGAAACCGGCGCAGCCGGCATTGGACTGTTCCGCACCGAGCTGCAGTTCATGGTGGCATCGCAATTCCCGCGCACGAGCGAGCAGCTCGCGCTTTACCGCGCGGTTCTCGATGCTGCCGGCAGCAAGCCGGTGACTTTTCGCACGCTCGACATTGGCGGCGACAAGCTTCTTCCCTATATGCGCAATGTGGAAGAGGAAAATCCGGCGCTCGGCTGGCGCGCCATCCGAATTGGGCTCGATCGTCCGGGATTGCTGCGCAGCCAGTTACGGGCGCTCCTGCGCGCCGCCTCGGGCCGCGAATTGCGAGTGATGTTTCCGATGATCGCGGCGGTGCAGGAATTCGACGATGCCAAGCGGCTGGTTGAGCTTGAATTGACGCACCTGCGCCGGCATGGCCATCGTCTGCCGGAACGCGTCGAGGTCGGCACGATGGTCGAAGTGCCGTCGCTGCTTTACCAACTCGACGAACTGCTCGAACGCGTTGATTTTCTGTCGGTCGGCTCCAACGATCTGGTGCAATTCTTCTATGCCATCGATCGCGGGAACGCCCGCGTTTCCGACCGGTTCGACGCGCTTTCGGCGCCGATCATGCGCGCCATGCGCGACATCGTCGACAGGGCGCGTGCCCACGCCAAGCCGGTCACCCTGTGCGGCGAACTTGCCTCCAAGCCGATCGGTGCGCTGGCGCTGATCGGGCTCGGATACCGCTCGCTTTCGCTGGCGCCGTCCGCCGTCGGCCCGGTAAAGGCGATGCTGATGGAGCTTAACGCCGGCAGGGTCACGGCACTGGTCGACGAACTGATCGAGACGACCGTTCCCGGCGATTCGATTCGCCAAAAACTCAAGGCTTTCGCCGAGGCGGAAGGCCTCGCGTTGTAATCTCAATGTTGCCTGAAGCCAAACTCGACGCCTTGCTTGCCCGCCATGCCGCGGTCGAGGCCGAATTGTCGCGCCAACTTGCGCCCGAACACTTCGTCAGGCTGTCGCGCGAATTTGCGGAGTTGAACCCCGTCGTTGATAAGATCAAGGCCTATCGCAGCGCGGCCACCGAACTCTCCGGCGTTGAATCGCTGATCGGCGACACATCCACCGATGACGAAATGCGCGCCATCGCGCTGTCCGAAAAATCCGAGCTCGAACGCAAGGTCGTTACGCTCGAACAGGCCATTCGCACGGCGCTGCTGCCCAAGGATGCTATGGATGAGCGCAACGTCATCCTTGAAATCCGTGCCGGCACCGGCGGCGACGAAGCCTCGATATTCGCCGGCGATCTATTCCGCATGTACGAGCGCTACGCCGCCCGGCAAGGCTGGAAGACCGAGGTGATCTCCGCGAGCGAAGGAACCATGGGCGGCTACAAGGAAGTCGTGGCCGAAATCCGCGGCCGCGGTCCGTTCTCCAAGCTCAAATTCGAATCCGGCGTCCATCGCGTCCAGCGCGTGCCGAACACTGAAGGTTCCGGTCGCATCCACACCTCGACCGCCACGGTTGCGGTGCTGCCGGAGGCCGAGGAAGTCGACGTCGCGATCAACGATGACGACCTCAAAATCGAGACCATGCGGGCGGGCGGCGCCGGCGGCCAGCACGTCAACAAGACCGAATCGGCGATCCGCGTGACCCACATCCCGACCGGCATCGTCGTGACCATGCAGGAAGATCGTTCGCAGCATCGCAACCGCGCCAAGGCCATGGCGGTTTTGCGTTCCCGACTCTACGACCACGAACAGCGAAAACTCGATTCCGCGCGCGCGGCCAAACGCCGCGGCCAGGTCGGCACTGGCGATCGCTCCGAACGCATCCGCACCTACAATTTTCCGCAAGGCCGCGTCAGCGACCACCGCATCAACCTGACGCTTTACAACCTGCCGAAGGTGATCGAGGGTGAATCGCTGGACGAAATCGTCGATGCATTGATCACCGAACACCAGGCGTCGTTGCTGGCCGCCGAGGAAAGCGCGCCAGCATGAACGCGCACCGCCTGCATATCGGTCCGACCATCGTTGCCGCGCGCCGCGCACTTGCCGCCGCGTTTCGCGCCGAAGGGCTCGATACGCCCGAAATCGATGCGCGGATTCTTGTCGGCGGTGCGCTCGACCTCGACCATGCCGCCATGGCGTCCGACCCCGAGCGGATGCTGGAACGCGCGGAGACGGAGCGGATCGCAGCCTTCGCCCAGCGCCGGCTTGCACGCGAACCGGTCGCGCGCATTTTAGGTCGAAGCGAGTTCTGGAGCCTCGAATTCCAATTAGCCCCGCACGTGTTGCAACCACGCCCGGAAACCGAGACCCTGATCGAAGCAGCGCTGGCGCACCTGCGCGCGATGCCGGCAACACCGGCGATCCGCATCGCCGATCTCGGCACCGGTTCGGGGATCATCCTGGTTGCGCTGTTGCATGAACTTGCGCGCGCGACAGGCACCGGAACAGACCGCTCCGCCACCGCGCTGGCACTCGCGCGGGCGAATGCGCGCCGGCTCGGCGTAGCGGATCGCGCGGAGTTTGTGATGGGGGACTTCGGATCCGCGCTTTCCGGTGGCTATCATCTGATCGTCAGCAATCCGCCCTATATCCGATCGGACGAAATTCCCGATCTTGCGCCGGAGGTGCGTCTTCATGACCCGCACCTTGCGCTTGATGGCGGGCCCGACGGCCTCGCGGCCTATCGCGTCATCGCTGGCGAGGCCGTCCGGTTGCTGCAACCGGGCGGTGCGTTGATCGTCGAAATAGGCGCTGGGCAGGCTGCAGCGGTTGTGGACCTGTTTACCAAGTCCGGATTGCGCGTTGTGACCCCGCCGCGTGCGGATGCCGCGGGGATTCCCCGTGCGATCGTTGCGATTCCCCTAAACCAGACATCGCGAATCGAAAAAAAAGGTCTTGGATTATGCCGTCAGAACGACTAGGTTTCGACTAGGAATCGACCGGAGAGGTTGGGTCTGGGTCGCTGATTAAGCCCCGAGCATGGCTCGGCGAGGCGGTGGCGCAAACAAGGCAATACCAGGAATACGCTATCCACAGGCCCACTTTTCGGTGGCTACGGATGGCGGCAGGGTTTGCCCGATCTTGGTCGAGATGCTTCATCGGTGAACGCATCGGCTGTCCGAAAGGATGCGGCGGTGCGTGACGAAAAGGTGAGCGACGCCACGGATAGGCCGTCAGGCAAAGGCTTGCGGCGGCAATCGCAACGACGGTTATCGCAACAGAAGCGAACACAATCGACGTGAAGGCAATCAACGGTATCGAGGCCTGTTGGCATGGGCCGGCAGGGCATCCGTCTGGATTTGCGGCCGGGCGGCTGCGAGCGTAGTCGTGCGAGCGTCATTACAAGAGTCTTAACAACCGTCGGCGAAGTGCCGAGGCAAATCGGAGTGGGCGAACCAGCCAATCATGAGGAACGGTCAAAACAAGCGCATGCGCGGGCGTAACCGCAAAAGCCACAATCCGCTGACCAAGGTCTACGAATCCAACGGACCGGATGTGAAGATCCGTGGAACGGCGTCCCATGTCGCGGAAAAATATATTCAGCTGGCGCGCGACGCCCAGTCGTCCGGCGATCCGGTCGGCGCCGAAAACTACTATCAGCATGCCGAGCATTATTTTCGGCTGATCGCGACGGCGCAGGAACAGTTCCGGCAGAATCAGCCCTTCTACGGCAACCGGCCTGAGAACAGCGGCGGCAACGACATGCGCGACGGCAATTTCGACGACGAAGGCGACGACGAAGGCGCGGGATCTCAAATGGGCGGCGAGCCTGCGCAGTTCGGCACTCACGACCCGCAGCCGATGTTGCCGGGCGACGCGCAGTTCTATTCTCCGCAGGCGGATCAGCAGCAGCGGCCGCAGCAGCATCAGGGTGCAACACCGAATGACAACGGCGATGTCGACCGCCTGCCGTCGTTCATTACCGGCGGCGGGCAGCCACAGAACAATCAATCCGGGCCGAATGGCCAAGGCGGCTACGAAAACGGCGGCGAACGCTTCCAAGGCGACCGTGGCGGCGAGCGCAACGAGCGCTATGGATTCCGCCGCCGGCGCCGGCATCGCGGCAGCCAACGCAGCGATACGCCTGGCGGCCATGAGAGCGGCGACGATTCACCTTCGCAGAGTTAGGGCAGTTCGGGCTGACGCGGACTTACCCGACGCGCGGTGAAGGCGCCAGCGCGGGATTGAGCGCGGGCACGAGTTGACTGCGCTCGCGCCGCGCGGGAATTGCGCGGTAGACCTGCTTACTTGCCTCGACAAGATGAACACCCGCGAACGGCGCCGAGAGCGTTGCACCGGTTCGCTCCCAAGCGACCGCGGATCGCAGAAACCAGCCGCGCTGCACCGGCGGAACATAGAGCGCT
>JBGPOB010000151.1:0-8598 GCA_041487815.1 Xanthobacteraceae bacterium
CGCGCCGGCCGTCGGGCAATTACCGGCGGTGAAATCCGCAATCGGGTGCGCCTCGAATTGCGACGTGCGCTCAGGGCTGCTTTTGGCCGGTGGAGGGCGCGGCCGACACGCGCGCCGCCGTCTTGCCCGGGCCTGCGCCCGCAGGCTTGACCGCTGACGTCTTTGCCGGAACCGGCTTTGCGGCCGGCTTCGAGGACGCGGCTTTCGATTTCTTGCCCTTGCCTTTATGCTTTCGCTTGGATCCCGCAACGATCTGGGATTCCTGCGCGGCCATGGCCGCGGCTGTCGTCGGCTTGAAAGCGCCAACGAACACTTCGACCGCGGGTAACGACGCAACACCCTTCAGTACGTCCGCAACCTTGACCGAGGTTTGCAGGTTCGACAGGACGAACGAGAGCGGAGAGCCGGTGTCGCCGTTGCCTTCGCTGCCGTTGGTGGAAGCCGTCACTTCGTCGTCTTCAGCCGCCGGACGCTTGCGCTTTGGCCCGCACATTTCGTCGCGCAGATTGGGCGGCGCGGTTGCAATCGGCTTGAGCTCGTCGACGCTGCCCAGCGACGGCATCAGCCATGACAATGCCCCGCCATTGAAGCCCTGCTCCAGAAGCTTGGCGGCCTTGTAGGCGCGAACGCTCGAGGACGGAGCGCCCAGCACGACGGCGATCAGCCGGCGGTTGTCGCGCGTCGCCGACGCGACGAGATTGAATCCCGAAGCGCAAATGAAGCCGGTCTTCATTCCGTCGGCGCCGGGGTAGAGATCGAGGAGCTTGTTGTAGTTGCGGATGATGCGCCGGCCGAATTTGATGCCGGGAACGTGCCAATAGTCACTATATTCCGGCAGTTCGCGATAAATCGCGCGCGCGAGGATAGCGAGATCGCGCGCCGAGGTGACCTGGCCGTCGGCCGGCAGGCCATTGGGATTGACGTAGCTCGTCTGCGACATGCCCAGCCGCGCCGCGGCCGCGTTCATTTCATCGGCGAATTTTTCAACCGATCCCGACACGCCCTCGGCCAGCAGTACCGCCATGTCGTTGGCCGACTTCACCATCAGCATCTTGAGCGCATTGTCGACGGTGACGATCGTGCCGATCTTGAAGCCCATTTTGGTCGGCGCCTGTGCCAGCGCGTTGGTCGACACCATGAAAGGCGAATTGATCGAAATACGGCCTTCCTTGACCGCCTTCAATGTCACGTAGGCGGTCATCAGTTTCGTGACCGAGGCCGGATACCACGGATAAGTGGCGTTCTCGGCCTGCAACACCTTGCCGCTGTCAGCCTCAATCAGCAGCAGGGCTTCGGCGTCCGCAGGCGCCGTGGCGCCGACGAACGCGGCCACGAGCCCAATTCCCAATGCAAACGTGGAGATTAGCGTCCTGCAATCAAACAATGGTCTGGTCCCGTGTAACCGTTGATCGGTCCGCGCGGTTGGTCAAGATTCGCGGCGACTGAGAACGGACCTATTTAGAGCAATCCGGTCCCCGAATGCAAAGCCCAAGACCGAGAAACTGACTGACAATTTCACCGCAAAGTTTCAACATTCACGCTCAACGGGCGATTTCGTTGCCCAGTTACGAACGTGGCCCGCAAATTGACGACATCCGAGGTCGCTCGGTCGCAAATGACGGTAGCCGCTTGCCCGCGATTTCAAAGTCTTTAGAGCAAGATCGATTCCACTCGATTGGATCAGGCTCCAAGCCGTCAGGACGGAGCTTTGGCGCGGCGGCTTTGCCGCCGAGGCGAGGGCGACGGGGCAGCGTCGACCCGCTTTTCAGGACGGGGCGCCTCGGGCGGCGATTGCGCAGGCGGTTCGGCCGCTTTCGGCGGCTCCGGGACCATGAACTGGGCGCGGGCAAGGTCCGAAAACCGGCCGCTGAGTTTCACCAGTTCATCGAAACTGCCGCTTTCGACAATGCGGCCGTCGTCGAACACCAGTATCCGCGTCGCATTGCGCACGGTCGAGAGGCGGTGCGCGATCACGAATGTGGTGCGCCCCTTCATCACTTCGTCGAGCGCAGTCTTGACCTTGGCTTCGGTGGTGGCGTCGAGCGCGCTCGTTGCCTCGTCGAGGATCAAGAGCGGCGGATTTTTAAGCAGCGCGCGCGCGATCGAAATGCGCTGGCGTTCACCCCCGGACAGAAAGCGCCCGCGCTCGCCGACGCGCGCTTCCAACCCTGACGGATTGCGCTCGATAAATTCCAGCGCCTGCGCGCGCTCGCAGGCCGAGCGCATTTCGTCCAAAGTCGCATCGGGTTTGCCGACGCGCAAGTTTTCGGCGATCGAGCGGTTGAGCAGCAGCACCTCCTGGTAGACGACCCCGATGTTGCGGCGAAGGGCGCGGAGCTGAAGGCCGCGGACATCCATGCCGTCGACCTTGACCGTGCCGGATTGCGGGTCGAACGCGCGATGAAGCAGCGCCAGCGCGGTCGACTTGCCGGCGCCGGTGGCGCCGACGAGGGCGACGGTCTCGCCCGGCAGCACGGTGAAGGTGAGATCTCTGACGGCGGGGCGCTTGCCGTCATAGGAGTAGGAAACGTCGTTGAATTCGACCAGGCCGCGCAGCAGTCCCGGGTCGATGGCGTCCGGCCGGTCTCGCACCGCCGGCTCGGCGTCGAGCACATCAAAGAACTCCTTGAGCTTGGGCGCGTCGCCGACCAGCCGGTTGAGCATGCGCACCACGCGTTCGAGCCGTCCGATGATCAGACCGGCGAGCGACATGAACGCGACAATCTCGCCGATCGTCGCTTGTCCGTTGAGGTGCAGAAACAGGCCGACCAGAAATATCGCCAGCATCGTGAGCGTCGTCGACGCCCGCGTCACCACCGCGACAATCGCCCACCACGACAACACCGGAATTTGCGCCGCCAGCAGGCGATCGACCACGTCGCGCAGCCCGGTCACTTCGGCTTCCACGCGCGCAAAGCCTTGCACCAACGCGACATTGCCAAGCGTATCGGAAGCGCGCTCGGCAAGGTCGCTGTAATGGCCTTCGACGTCGCGCTGCAGCGCCTCGGTCTTGCGAAAGATCAGTCCGGTCAGGCTTCCAAAGATCGCGCACACGACGATCAGAATGAGCGCCAGCCGCCAGTTGATCAAAAGCGAGATCGGAACCAGCACGAACACCGACATGACGGCGGCAAAATCATCGCGAAAAAATTCGATCCAGACGCTCCACAAGCTGTCGGTGCCCGACAGCATGACCTTTATCAGCCGGCCGGAATGGGAGCCGCCGTGATACGAAAGCGGGAGTTGCAGGACATGTTCATAGAAGCCGGTGAGCGCGGCATGCCGTCTGCGATGGGCCAGCCGGTCGGCATGGAGCGCGACCAGCGCGCCGCAAAAAATTGTGAACAGGCCGAAGCCGACCCACGCGCCGACCAGGATCAGAATCTCGGTCCAGGGAAATGCCGTGTCCGGCGCCCGACCGATGGTCAGCACATCGATGATCCTTCCGAACAGCACCGGATCGGCAAATTGGGCGATTGCAAGCGCGAAGCTGGCGGCAACCAATATCGTGCCCAGCCGGCGCTCCGGGCCGAGCAATGTCAGGACGCGAAGGTAGATGCGAAACAAGTTCATGGACTTTGCTTCAGAACTCGGCGGTCGCTGCTACCGTGGTACCACGGCGGCCGTCAGGAAAGAGGTGACGCATGCGTATTTAGCCTGTCATGCGCTGTTCGCAACGGAGGAATCTGTATTCACGTTGCAAAGCGTCCCGGTGGTTTGCGGTGGTGACATGGCGAAATTCGAGTATGATGATGGCATGATCAACATTCCAACCGAACTGTTGCGCACCCTTGTCGCCGTCGTTGACCACAAGAGTTTTACCCGGGCGGCGCACACGTTGGGCATAACGCAGCCCGCGGTCAGCGCCCAGATCAAGCGGCTTCAGATACTGCTCGGCACCGAAATCTTCGACAAGAACGCCGCCGGCGTCGTGCTCACGCCGGCGGGTGAGGCCGTCATCACCTATGCGCGCCGGCTGTTGTCGATCAACGACCAGATTCTCAACGTCACTGCCCCGGCTCCGGTCACGCGCACGCTTCGGCTGGGAACGACCGGCGACTACTTCAGCCCGTTCCTGCCGCGCGCGCTGGCGAGTTTTCGCAAGCGCTGGCCCTATCGGCGATTCAATCTTGTGTCCGGCACCAATGGCCAATTGCTGCACGATCTACGCGCCGGCGAGCTTGATCTCGCCGTGATTCTCACGCCCGACAAGCCGGAACGCGACGCGCGCCACCACTGGACCGAGGAAATGGTCTGGGCGCGCGGTGCGGCGATGCCCGAGCCGATCGACGATCCAGTCCCGTTGGTGACGCGCGGCGAGCACTGGATGAACCATCGCATGGGCGTCGCGGCGCTTGAGAAGGCCGGCCGCACTTATGAGATCACGATGACGGCGCCGACCATCCTCAGCCTGATGAGCGCCGTGCGCCACGGCCTCGGCGTCATGCCGTTCGCGCGCCGGCGCATCGGCAACGCGGATCTTGCGATTTGCGATGAACGAACGCTGCCCAAGCTGCCGGACATCGTGTGCAGCATCTACGTCAGCGAGGCTGGCGACGTCGAGGCCTTCAACGAACTTGCGGATTGCGTCGCGGACGTTATTCGGCCCGCGCCGGATGAAGCGCTACATGGTGCGGATGCCGAAAACGTGGTGTTCGGCGAGCTGACGGACGTGCGCAATTAGGCGAGTTGCTAGGTCTGCGCGAAGCCGGATCGCTGCGCCCAGCCGGTCATCCGCGCTTCCAGCACCGCCATCGCCCAGTACATGACAATGCCCTCGACCGCGAGCGCCACCAGGCCGGCGAAGATCAGCGGCACCTGAAACTGCGCCTGCGCCTGCAGCATCAAATTGCCAATGCCGTAGTTCGAGGCGATGCTTTCCGAGATCACGGTGCCGACGAACGCGAGCGTGATCGCGACCTTCAGCGAGCCGAAGAAGTAGGGCAGCGTGCGGGGTATGCCGACCTTGCGCATGATGTCGAGCTTGGATGCGCCAAGCGCCTTGAGCACGTCCTCAAGCTCCGGCTCAATCGTCGCAAGTCCGGTGGCAACGTTGACGACGATCGGAAAAAACGAGATCAGGAACGCGGTCAATACGGCCGGCGCGAAACCGATCCCGAACCACAAGACCAGAATCGGCACGACCGCGACCTTGGGGATCGCGTTGAAGCCGATCATCAACGGGTACAGTCCGGCATAGATCGTACGCGACCACCCGACCGTCAGTCCGAGCAACAGGCCGAATCCGATCGCCAGCGCGAACCCGATCAGCGTCGTCCACAACGTGAACAGCGAATTTCGGTAGATCGCCGGCCAGAACTCGACGATGGCCTGCATGATCGCGGTGGGCGGCGGTAAGAAAAAAATCGGAATCTTGAAGACGGCGACGGCGCCTTCCCAGAGCACAAGCAACGCGAGCGTGAACAGCCAGGGCGCGGCGCGGACCGACCAGTTGGGCGTCACTGTCTTGCCCTCCCGATATGGCCGCGCAATTCGTGCACGATGTCCTGAAAATGCTGGGTGTAGGTCACCTCGAGGTCGCGCACCCTAGGGATATCGATGGTCCGCTCCGCCAGCACGCGGCCCGGTCCCGCCGACATCACGAATACGCGGTCGGCCAGGAACACCGCCTCGCGCAAATCATGCGTGACCAGCACCACCGTGATCTTGCGCGCCACATGCAGGTCGCGGATGACGCACCAAAGTTCCTCGCGCGTGAAGGCGTCGAGCGCGGCGAACGGCTCATCGAGCATCAGCAATTTCGGTTCGTGAATCAGCGCCCGGCAAAGCGACGCGCGCTGCTGCATGCCGCCCGAAAGCTCCCAGGGGAATTTTTTGCCCTGTCCCGCGAGTCCAATCGATGCCAACAGCGCTTCAGCGCGCGCGATATAATCCGCCTTGCGGCGGCGCAACTGGCGCCGGTGCGGCTCGACGATCTCGAGCGGCAGCAAAAGATTTTCCAGGGTCGAACGCCACGGCAACAGCGTCGGCGCCTGAAAGGCCATGCCGGCGATCTTCACCGGTTTCCTCACGACGTCGCCCGCGACCCGGACCGCGCCCTTGAACGGAAACTGAAGTCCGGTCGCAAGCTTCATCAATGTCGATTTGCCGCAGCCCGATGGTCCGACGACTGCGGCGAATTCGCCTTCCTGCACGGCGATTGAAAGCCCATCCACGGCGAGTGTGCCGCCGGGGCCGCCATAGACATGGCTAACCCCATTGAGCGCGACGAAGGCGGACACGGGCGATGCCGGCAGACGGGCTATTTCGCCTTGCGGTCGGCGGCGCCCGGCAGGAACGACGTATCGAAAATGTCAGCACCGCCGGGTTTGGCGGACTTGAACGCATAGGTGAGCGCGATCTGATCGATCGACTTGTCGAGCTTTGCCATATCGACGCCGCCGAAGCCGTTGGCCATCACCTCGGCGGTCAAGACGTTGTCCTTCAAGGCAATGCGCAGGCGCTCGAGCTCGATGTCTTTCCTGGCGACGTCGTTGCGCTTGATGACCGAATCAACGGCGGCCGAAGGATTGCGCACGGTTTCCTTGAGACCCTTCAGAAACGCCCGCAGGAAGCCCTTCACCGCCTCCGGGCTTTCGGCGGCGAATTTCGGACCGACGATAATGCTGTTGCCGTAGAGATTGACGCCGTAGTCGGCCATCAGCAGCACGACGATATCTTCGACCGGCACGCCGCGGTCCTTGAGGTTGATGAAGGAGGAAAACGAAAAGCCGGTGATCGCGTCGACCTGGCCCGCGGCCAGCATCGGCTCGCGCACGGGGAAGCCGACATTTTCGATCGTGACCTTGGATGCGTCGATGTTGTTGGCCTGGACGAATATCTTCCATTGCGCGAAGGCGCCATCGGCTGCCGGCGCGCCGAGCTTCTTGCCTTCGAGATCCTTCGGCGCGGTCACGCCGCGGCTCTTGCGCCCGATGACCGCGAACGGCGGCTTGTTGTAGACCATGAACACAGCCTTCAGCGGCGTGCCGGGATACTGGTCGCGGAACTTGATGAGCGAGTTGATGTCGCCAAAGCCCATGTCGTAGGTGCCGGAGGCGACCCGGTTGATCGGCTCCAGCGACCCGGCCGCGGAATCGATCGTTACGTCGAGGCCCTCGGCTTTGAAGTAGCCCTTGTCGATCGCCACCAGAAATGGGGCGGATGGTCCCTCGAACTTGAAGTCGAGCGAGAATTTGATCCGCATTTGCGCGGTTGCGGGGCCGGTCGCCGCCAACGCCGCCAAGGCTACCAAGGCGGCGAACACGCCGATCGCGCGGATTTGCCGAAGCATGCTGAATACGCCCATCGTGATGGTTCCTGCGAAAAAGCCGTTGTTGCCCGTCTTCGCGGGCGGATCCCGGCGACGCCGCTGATCGTCAAGGAGATTGCCAATTCTCATAGCAAAGAACATGCCGGCGCAAAGAGCAAGATGCCGCCGCCACAAGGCGGTTGATTGCTCAATTAGGCAGCAACCGCTGCCGCGCACAGGCGCATCGTAGGCCAGGCGCCGTTACGAGGTCGGGGCGCGTCGTTCCTGCTAGCGGTGCGACGCCAGCGCTTGCGTCCCACGCATTGTGTTGGAGTCGCACCACAAGGATTTGACTTTGCTAGCGGTCCGGGCCGACGGTCTCGGGAGGAACCGTTGGAGTAGGACCACTCGCCTGGACCGCGAGGCAACGTGAGGGCGACAATGAGTTCGGACGGTGCCACACACTCTGGCGCTGACGCCAAGACCGCCGCCACAGCCATTGGCGGCTCCGGCCTCACGCCGTTTCGCGCGCCTTACGCTGCGCCCGACGAAGCCATCGCCGCCGAATTCCTGGCGGGCGAACGACAGCCGGGCGAGGCCGCGGCCAGGGTCGACGCCCGCGCCGCACGCCTCGTCGAGGCCATTCGGCAAAGGTCCGGCGGCCTCGGCGGGGTCGAGGAGTTCCTGCACGCCTATTCGCTGTCGACCAAGGAGGGCCTCGCGCTGATGGTGCTGGCCGAAGCACTGCTGCGCGTGCCGGACGATGCCACCGCCGACCGATTGATCGAGGACAAGCTGACGGCGGCGGATTTCGCGCATCGCGAGCCGCGCTCCGATGCCTTGCTGGTGACGGCTTCGGCCTGGGCGCTCGGCATATCCGCCCGCGTCGCGAGCGCGAGCGAGCGCCCGGAAACCGTCATCGCCCAGCTCGTCAAACGTATTGGCCTGCCGGCGATGCGGCTCGCCACGCGGCAGGCGATGCGGCTGCTTGGCTCGCATTTCGTCCTCGGACAGACGATCGAGGAAGCGCTGGCGCGTGCGCGCGGCCATGGCGAATTCCTCTACTCGTTCGACATGCTCGGCGAAGGCGCGCGCACCGCGGCCGATGCCGAACATCACTACGACGCCTATGCATCGGCGATCGAGGCGATCGGCCGGTCGGCCGGAAACGCGGCGCTGCCGGCGCGCCCGGGCATTTCCGTGAAGCTGTCGGCGCTGCATCCGCGCTACGAGGCGATTTCGCGTGAGCGCGTGTTCAAGGAATTGGTTCCGCGCCTGCTCGAACTCGCTCGCCGCGCAAGGTCGCATGAACTCAACTTCACCGTCGATGCCGAGGAAGCCGACCG
>JBGPOB010000152.1:0-8598 GCA_041487815.1 Xanthobacteraceae bacterium
CGACGAATTCGGCCGTTCGCGACACGTTGCCGCCGAAGCGGCTGATCTGAGCGCGCAGATACTCGCGTTCAAACGCCTCGCGCGCCTCACGCAGCGGCAAGCCCATCAGTTGCTCGCCGCCGTTACCGCCGGGCATGCTCGGAACCATCGAGCCGACATCCTGCGGCAGTTTGTCCGCCCCGATTTCGGCGTCCGGGTCGCCGTCCGCGAGGATCATCAGCCTTTCAACGTTGTTGCGCAGTTGCCGGACATTTCCCGGCCAGTCATGCGACTGCAATACCGCCATCGCGTCCGGCGCGATCTTGCGGATCGGCAGACCGGAGGCCTGGGAAATCTGCGTCATGAAATACCCCACCAGCTCCGGAATGTCGTCGCGCCGTTCCGCGAGCGGTGGAACCCGTATCGGCACGACCGACAGGCGGTGGTAGAGATCCTCGCGGAAGCGGCCGGCGGCGACCTCCGCCTCGATGTCGCGGCTGGTCGATGAAGCGATGCGCACATCGACCGAGACCTTGGTGCTGCCGCCAACGCGCTGAAAGCTCTGGTCGACCAGAACCCGCAGGATCTTGTTCTGGATATCCCGTGGCATGTCGGCAATTTCGTCAATGAACAACGTGCCGCCGTGCGCCTCTTCGAGCGCGCCCACCTTGCGGCCGTAGCCGCCGTTCGACTGTTCGACGCCAAACAGTTCGATCTCGACGTGTTCGGGTGAAATCGCCGCGGCATTGATGACGACGAACGGACCATTCGTACGATTGGACAGCGCGTGGATGGTTCGGCAAGCGAGTTCCTTGCCGGAGCCGGACGGTCCGACGATCAGAATTCGGCTGTTGGTCGGGGCAATTTTCTCGATCGTCTGCCGAAGCTGGTTCATCGCCGGCGAATGTCCGACGAGCCGGCCTGCGGCCGATGTCAGTTGCTTGAGCGAGTTCACCTCACGTTTGAGGCGCGAGTTTTCCAGCGCCCGTTCGGCGACGAGCACCAGCCTGTCGGCCTTGAACGGCTTTTCAATGAAGTCGTAGGCGCCATGCTTGATCGCGGCGACGGCGGTCTCGATGTTGCCGTGACCCGAGATCATGACGATGGGCAGGCTCGGGTGCTCCGCCTTGATGGTGTCGAGAAGCTGCAGGCCGTCGAGCCGGCTGCCCTGTAGCCAGATGTCGAGAAAGACCATGCTTGGCCGGCGGGTGCTGATCTCGGCCGCGGCCTCGTCGCTGTTGCCCGCGGTGCGGGTGCCGTGGCCTTCGTCCTCCAAAATTCCGGAGACGAGATCGCGGATATCCGCTTCATCATCGACGATCAGGATGTCGGAGGTCATGCCGCGCCCTCGCCTATCCTGGCTTCGTCATCATTCGCGTTTGTGACGTCGCGGCACGCAAAGATCATGCGAACCCAGGTGCCGCGCGCGCCCGGCGTCATCTCCGACGCATCGCGCAGCTCGATACCGCCGCCGTGCTCCTCCAAGATCTTTCCGACGATCGCAAGACCAAGCCCAGTTCCCTTTTCGCGGGTGGTAACGTAGGGCTCGAGCAGCCGATTGCGGTTCTCTTGCGGCAGTCCCACGCCATTATCGACGACATCGATGGCGATGGTATTTCCGTCGCGGGACGCGGATACCTGAATGCGCCCGCGGCCGAGTTCGGCATGCGGCACGGACGAGATCGCTTCGGTGGCGTTCTTGATGATGTTGGTCAGGGCCTGGGCAATGAGGCGCCGATCGAACTGAGCCGGCATCGGGTCTTCGGAGATCGCCACATCGATGTCGATGTCGGTGTTGCCCACACGCATCAAAAACACGACCTGACGCACGGTGTCGGCGACATCCTCGGCGGCGATCACCGGCTTTGGCATCCTCGCAAAGCGCGAGAACTCATCAACCATGCGCCGAATGTCTTCAACCTGGCGCACGATCGTGCTGGTGCATTGCTCAAACACGCCATTGTCGTCGGTGATGACGGTGCTGTACTTGCGGCGCAAGCGTTCGGCAGACAGTTGAATTGGCGTCAGCGGATTCTTGATCTCATGGGCGATGCGTCGTGCAATGTCAGCCCACGCCGAGGTTCGCTGCGCGGCCACGAGCTCGGTGATGTCGTCAAGCGTGACGACATAACCATGCCGCGGATCGGACGACTGTTCGGTTGTTGCACGCACGGAGACCGTTCGCTCCCTGCCGCCGCGCGTAATGGAAACCTGGCCTTGCACGAGGCGCTGCGATCCGGTGCGGACCGCCGCTACGAGCTTCGCAAGCTCGGGCACGATTTCGACAATGGAGCGGCCGAGGGCGTCGCCTTCGCTGCGGCCGATCAGCTTTTCGGCCGACCGGTTGAGAATACTGATCTGGCCGTTGGCATCGACGCCGATCACGCCAGCGCTGGCGCCTGCGAGGACCGCTTCGGTGAACAGCCGTCGGCTGTCGATCAGGTCGCGTGCGCGGACAATATCGTCGCGTTGGGTGCGCAGCTCCTGCGTCATCTTGTTGAACGTTTGCCCAAGCTGCGAAATGTCGCCCTCGGACTTCACGTTAGGCACCTGAACGTACAAGTTTCCGGTCGAAACGATATTGGCGGCGGCAATCAGGCGCCGGATCGGTGCCACCAGCTTGTTGGCGAAATTGAACCCGATCCACACCGCCGACAGCAACACGGTGAGCGCAATCACGGTGTACATCAGGGCGAAGGCAACCTGTATGCCGAGCCTGCGCGCCTCGATGTTGGCGTACTCGGCGACGCTGATCTGCGTGTCTTTCAGGTGCGAGATGATCATTGGGTCGAGCAGGCGCGTGACAAACAAGTAGGCGTCGTCATAGCCGCTGAGTTTCACGATGGCGGCGACGTAATGCGCCTCAAGAATGAGTGCGACGGTCGGCTGGGTTTCAGTCACGCTGACGATGGTTGTACGCGGCGGCGCGAGAAATTCCTGTTGAATCGGAAGCGGCGCCTTTTCGATGGTTCTTTGCTCGCTGTCGATCAGCATCACCGCCGACAGCCGCCGCAGCGACCCTTGCGCCGCGAGGACCTGACGAAACTTTTCGCGATCGCTATCGAACAGCGGTTTCAGGCGGCTTAGCTCGAAAGCCGTCGACATGACGTCACCGCCCATGGTTTGGACGTGCTCGCGCAGATACGCCTGCGCCACATTCAAGGAATTTTCGATGATCAGGCGATTGCGTACCGAAAAGAACCGGTCAAGGCCGCGGTCGAGAGTGATGCTCGCCACCACCGCAACAAGAATCGCCGGGACTGCTGCAATCACGGAAAACAGCCCGACGATCTGCACGTGCAACCGGGAGCCCGCGCGCCCGCGCCGGCGGGCCTGAATAATGTTCCATACGTCCCGGCCGATAATATAAAGCAGCACCACGACCGTCAGCGTGTTGACGAGCAGCAGTGCAACGACAACGTAGTGGGTCGGCGCGACCGGTGTGAACCCGGACAGCACCACAAAGGTCACGGCCGCCGAGACAAGCGCGATGCCGACGGCGATCAGACCGACCGCGCCGGTTGTGAAACTGCCGGTCGGGACGTTGTCGATCAGCTCGGCAGTTGCCGCGGCGTTGGCTTCCTCGACTGTGGTCATTGTATTTCCCGTCCCCGCCGAGGTACCGCAGCCGCCGGGCGTGTCGATCGCGCTGGATCGGCCGCGCAGCTAGGGCGGGTGATGCATTTCTACAACATTGTTGCCAAATTGAGACAGTCAAAAGGCGTGAATAGGAAACAATCGTCAATGAGCTCAAGGTCATGTTGCCGTCACGGCATCTGAGATTCGAGCCAGTCGCGCTTGGGTGCCAACTACCGCGGACAAAACGACTGAGAAAACCGTGTTAAGGCCCTACTTTTATTATAATAATTGCAGGCGAGCGATTGGCGCCGTTGTTCAGCCGCTGGTCCGGATGACTTGAATATCGAGATCGCGGATTTTCTTGCGCAGCGTATTGCGGTTGACGCCGAGCAGGTCTGCGGCACGGATTTGGTTTCCGCGCGTCGCCGCCAGCGCCGCGGAGAGCAGCGGATACTCAATTTCACGCAAAACGCGGTGATACAGCCCCGGCGGCGGGAGTTCGCTCTGGAAGGTCGCGAAATATTTCGCCAGATGGCGCTCGACCGCTGAAGAAAGGTCGTCGTCGGCGCGTGCGTCGTCGCTGATTGGCGTTGCGATGGGTTGCGCCAGTTCGCTGTCGATCACCGCGGCGGTAATCGTCTCTTGCGGATAGAGCGCGGCCAGTCGGCGCGCCAGATTCTCCAGTTCGCGAACATTGCCGGGCCAACGATAGTACTTGAGCCGATCGAGCGCCGCGGGATCGAGTTGCTTGGACGGCAGCCCCTCGCGTTCGGCGAGCGCAAAAAAATGACGGAGGAGATCGGGCACGTCCTCGGTACGTTCGCGCAAGGGAGGCAGCCGCAACGGCACGACATTGAGACGAAAGAACAGGTCCTCGCGGAACAGGCCCTGCTGGATCAGCACGCGCAAATCCTTGTTGGTCGCCGCGATGATCCGGACATTCGACTTGATCGGCGTGCGTCCTCCGACCGTCGTGTATTCGCCCTGCTGCAGAACCCGCAGCAGACGTGTCTGCGCCTCCATCGGCATGTCGCCGATTTCATCGAGAAACAGCGTTCCGCCCTCGGCCTGTTCGAACCGCCCTGACGCGCGGGAATTGGCGCCCGTAAATGCGCCCTTCTCGTGGCCGAACAATTCGGATTCGATGAGATCGCGCGGGATCGCCGCCATGTTGACCGCGACGAAGGGGCCGCTGCGCCGTTTGCCGTAATCGTGCAACGCGCGCGCGACCAATTCCTTGCCGGTCCCCGACTCGCCGGTGATCATGACCGTGAGATCGGTCTGCATCAACCGCGCCAGCACGCGATAAATTTCCTGCATTGCCGGCGAACGACCGACCAGCGGAATGGCGTCGAATTCCTCGATCTTGGCGTCGCTGCGCGGCCGGTCCTTCGGCTCCGACAGGGCACGGCCGACGATCGCAATCAGCTCCTTGAGATCGAATGGTTTTGGCAGGTACTCATAGGCCCCGCGCTCGGATGCGCGAATGGCGGTCATGAAGGTATTTTGCGCGCTCATGACGATGATCGGCAGATCCGGCCGCAATTTTTTGATGCGCGGCAGCAAGTCGAAGGCGTTTTCGTCGGGCATGACGACGTCGGTGATGACGAGATCGCCGTCGCCCTGGCTGACCCAACGCCACAGCGTCGCGGCATTGCCCGTCGATCGTACCTCGTAACCGGCGCGCGACAGCGCCTGATTCAGTACCGTGCGTATGGCAGCGTCGTCGTCGGCAACAAGAATGCTTCCCGCGGGCATGATATCCTCTTCAGGTAGCGCCGCCCGGCTCGGCGTCGTCACCCGTGAACTTGGGCATAAGCACGCGAAATATCGTTCGTCTCGGTTGCGACTCGCATTCGATGATGCCGCCGTGGTCGCCGACGATTTTGGCGACCAGCGCGAGGCCGAGCCCGCTGCCCGACGGCTTCGTGGTCACGAACGGATCGAAAAGATGCAGCATCAGGTCTTCGTGAACGCCCGGCCCGTTGTCCTTGACACAGAATTCAAGCGGCAGCGATACGCGCGTCTTGGAGCCCGGCAGCGACAGCCGCACGCCCGGACGAAATGCCGTCGACAACTGGATTTCGCCGTCGTGCGCGTTCTCCCCGATCGATTCCGCCGCGTTTTTCACCAGATTGAGAAACACCTGAACGAGCTGGTCCCGATTGGCGTAAACCAGCGGCAATGACGGGTCATATTCCTCGGAAAAACGGATGCGCCGGGCAAATCCGGATTGCGCGATCCGTTTGACGTGGTCCAAAACCACATGGATGTTGACCGGTTCCCGTTCCACCGGCCGCTCGTCCCCGAACACCTCCATGCGGTCCACGAGCTTGACGATGCGATCGGCTTCGTCGCAGATCAGCCGCGTCAGCGTGCGGTCGTCTTCGCCCGCCGATTGCTCCAGCAATTGCGCGGCGCCGCGAATGCCTGAGAGCGGATTTTTGATTTCGTGCGCCAGCATGGCCGCCAGCGCGATCACCGAGCGCGCCGCGCCGCGATGGGTGAGCTGGCGATCCATCTTGTCGGCGATCGTGCGCTCCTGCAGCATCACGACAATATGGCCCGGCTGTTCGAGCACCGGGGCAACGTGAAGATCGACGATGCGGTCGCCCGGCATGCGCGGAGTCGAGAGGTCAACCTTGTATTCGTTGACCGCCGCGGCGCGGTCGCGCACCTGCTCGACGAGCGCCAGCAAGGGACTGCCGAACGGTACGACATCGCGCAGCGCGTTTCGCCGCAGCAGCGGCACTGAAACCTCGAAAAATGCTTCCGCGGCAGCGTTCGCGTCCGCGATCTTGCCATCCGGCCCGATGACGATCACCGGATGCGGCAACGAATTGAGCACCGCCTCGGCGGCGATCGCTACTTGCGGCGCCATGGTTTCCATTGCGCTCACGCGGCCGCCCTGCATGCAAAGATATCGAACGCGTCGTTGAGCGATCGCAGGGCGTCACGCGGCGCATCCGCGGTCAGGATGCGCCTTCGCCAGCGCTCGAGCGCCAGGCCCGATGCACCCGCACTCTTGGCGGCAACGTCGAGACCCCAGGCCAGATGCTTGCGGGCATGGCGAGGCCCCACGGCGGCGCCGTAGTGGCGCAAGACGCCTTCATAGAGTTCCGTCAGGAACTGCAGCTGCCGATCGATCGGCGGGTCCGCCTCGCGGCGGCCGGTGCGCAAATAGCGGGCGAGCTGACCGGGAAACCAGGGTCGGCCTTGCGCGCCGCGGCCGACCATGACCGCGTCGGCGCCGGACGCCGCAAGCGCCACGTCCGCGTCCTCGTAGGAATGGATATCGCCGTTGACGACGACAGGAATCGACACCGCCTGCTTGACCGCGCGCACCGCCGCCCAGTTTGCGCGCCCCTTGAAAAACTGGCACCGCGTGCGGCCGTGGATGGTCACCATGCGCACGCCGGCGTCTTGCGCGCGGCGGGCAAGTTCGGGCGCATTGAACGAGTGCTCGTCCCAGCCGAGCCGCATTTTCAGCGTCACCGGCACATCGACGGTATTGACGGTGGCCTCGATCAGGCTGAGCGCATGATCGAGGTCGCGCATCAGCGCCGAACCTGCGTGTCCGTTGGTAACGTTGCGCGCCGGGCAACCCATGTTGATGTCGATGATGTCGGCGCCGGCATCGCGCGCGATGCGCGCGCCCTCGCCCATCCAGTGCGCCTCGCAGCCCGCGATCTGAACCACGTGCGTACCGCAGCCGTGCCACTCCAACCGCAGTGCAGCATCGGCGCGCCCGCGAACCAGGGCCGCGCAAGCCGTCATCTCGGAGACCACCAGGCCGGCCCCGAGGCTGGCCGCCAGTCGCCGGAACGGGGCGTCGGTAATCCCCGACATGGGCGCGAGAACCACCAGGCAATCCAGCGCCATTGCGTTGAACGCCGATCCACGAACATCGGCGGAAGCAACTGTAGGTCCTGGCAACAGATGCCTATTTTTTATGCTATCGCTCATTTGCCTATAGTTTAGACAAAACCCCATGCAATGCAAGTGCTGCATTGCAACACCAAGGGAATTATCAAGCTCTCGCCAATGGCGCGCCGCCTTGCGCGTTTTCGCTCGGCCGCCAATTGCTCTGCCGGCACGCCGGCAATAGAAGCTCAAAGTGGAGGCTGGCAAATGGGTACAGTGGCGGCGCTTGTGGTTGCGGCCGGACGCGGCGAGCGCGCCAGCGGCGCGATACCCAAGCAGTATCGCGACCTCGCCGGCATCCCGGTATTGCGGCGCGTATTGGACGTCCTGGCCCGGCATCGCGAAGTCGACATGGTTCAGCCGGTGATCGCGGAACCCGACAGCGATCGCTATCGGCGGGCTACGGCCGGACTAAGCACGCTGCCACCGGTCGTGGGTGGCGCGACCCGCCAGGCTTCGGTGTGCGCCGGCCTCGAAGCCCTCGCGGCACGCGGGCCCGAGATCGTGCTGGTGCATGACGCCGCGCGGCCGTTCGCATCCGCCGCATTGATTTCACGCGCCATCGCCGCCGGGCATGCGACGCGCGCCGCCGTGCCAGTGCTGCCGGTGGCCGACACCGTGAAGACGGTCGATCCCGACGGCCGCGTCACGGCAACGCTCGACCGTGCGATATTGCGCACGATCCAGACCCCGCAGGCGTTCGATTTCGCTCAGTTGCTGGATGCGCATCGCAAGGCCGCCGCGGCGGGCCACGCGGACTTTCCCGACGACGCCGCGCTCGCGGAATGGGCAGGCTCGCGCGTGGCGACCTTTCCCGGCGAAGTCGGCAATATCAAGCTCACGACGGCGGAGGATTTCATGCGCGCTGAAGCCGAAATGATCGGCAGGCTCGGCGACGTGCGCACCGGCTCCGGATACGACGTGCATGCCTTCGGCGACGGCGGTCATGTCATACTGGGCGGCGTGAGCATTCCCCATACGCACGGCCTCACCGGCCATTCGGACGCCGACGTGGTGCTGCATGCGCTGGTCGATGCCATTCTTGGCGCGCTTGCGGATGGCGATATCGGCGAGCATTTTCCGCCAGACGATCCGCGATGGCGGGGTGCGAGTTCC
>JBGPOB010000153.1:0-8481 GCA_041487815.1 Xanthobacteraceae bacterium
ATCTGCCGAAGGGCAAGATGGTTGTGCTCGGACTTGTCTCGACCAAAACACCGGAACTCGAAAGCGCCGAGGCGCTGATGCGCCGGATTGACGATGCGTCACGGGTGGTGCCGCTGGAGCAGCTTGCCATCAGCCCGCAATGCGGTTTCGCCAGTTCGTACCGCGGCAATCCGCTGACGCTGGCGGAGCAGGAAGCCAAGTTGTGCCGCATAGTCGAGGTCGCGGAACGCGTCTGGGGCAACGGTTAAATCCGGCCGAGAAGGGATGCCGGCACGCTTCGATCGAGGCCTAACAATCGACGACCGACTTGGGCGCGACATCCACGATCACGACACCTGGCGTTCCCGCCCTGCCCAGTACGGCGCTCGTAGCGCCTTCTTGTCGAGTTTACCGTTGAACATGCGTGGCAGCGACGGCATGAAATCGATGCTGCCGGGTTTCTTATAGCTGGCAATCCTCGACCGACAAAACGCGATCAGTTCCTCTTCGCTGGTGCTGGCGCCCTCGCACAGCACGACACATGCCTTGACGGATTCGCCCCAACGCGGGTCCGGCACCCCGATTACGGCGACCTCGACGACAGATGGGTGATGGCGCAGGGCTTCTTCGACTTCCCACGAATAGATGTTCTCGCCGCCGGAAACGATCATGTCTTTCATCCGGTCAAGAATGTAGAGGAAGCCATCCTCGTCGAGATAGCCGACGTCCTGGGTGTGCATCCAGCCGTCGCGCAATGCGGCGACCGTCGCGGTGTGGTTGTTCCAATACCCCTTCATGGTCGATGGCGACTTGATCAAGACTTCGCCGATCTCACCGCCGTTGGCGATCTTGCCGTCGTCGCGAACGATCCGAAGTTCGACACCGAGCGTCGGCTGGCCGGCGGAGGCGAGCCGGCGCACTTCCTTTTCACTGCCCTCGAGCTTGTGCTCATGGGCCTTCAGCGTCGTGACACCCAGGCTTTCCGTCATTCCGTAAGTCTGATTGAAGATCGGGCCAAACGCCTCGATGCAACGCCGCAACAACGGTACCGGCATGGGCGCAGACGCGTAGCGGATGTTTTGCAGAGATGACGTGTCAAATTTGGAGCGGTTCGGAAGTTCGAGAATGCGTTGAAGCATTGCCGGCGCGACGTGCATTGACGTGACGCGTTCCCGTTCGATCGTCGCCAAGGTGCTTTCGGCGTCGAAACTTCGGTGCAGCACCACGGTTCCACCTAGCAGAAAATAGCCAAGCGATAAAATCCTGCCGCCAACGTGGAATAGCGGCATGACAATGAGGCCGGTGGTTGGTTCGAGCGTGCAGCCTTCCAGCGTGTTGGCGGTCGCAGCCCTTAACAGCGCGCGGTGCTGAAGCATCACGCCCTTCGGGCGCCCCGTCGTCCCGCTGGTGTAGACGAGATAGGCCACGTCATCGGCGGATGCGCGAATTTCCGGCTCCGCGTCAGACGCCGCCGCGGCAAACGCCTCGTAATCCTCGGCACCGGCGACGCCGCCCGTGACACAAATGAACAGGCGAATGGACGGTGTCTTTGCCCGCAGGACCTCCACGGTGTCCGCGAAGTCACGCTCGAAGAACAGAACGCTCGGCTCAGCGTCAGCGCAAATGTCCTCCAGTTCGCGTTGGGCGAGGCGATGATTCAGAACCACGGTGATGAAGCCGGCGACGTCACCCGCGCCACACACTTCCAGAACCTGGCTGGAATTGCGCGACAGTACCGCCACTCTATCCTGCGGCCGAATTTCCCGACCAAGCAATGCATTCGCGACGCGATAGATACGGCGGGAAAATTCCCGGTGCGTATAGCGCTGCCCCTCGAAAATCAGACCGACCCGATCGCCATAAAGCTGGGCGTTGCGCTTGATCAAATCGCCAACGATCATTTCGTCACCCGTTGAAATACGCGCTGCTCAAGCCGGCGCGCGCGACAAGCGCAGCGACCTGGTAGCTTTGTCGATGAGCGGAGCGTTGCGCCGTGGCGGGAGGGCGGCGCATTCGCGCCGGGTTCATGCTCATTTCCGGCCAGCTCGATCGCAATCCTTGCACCCCGTCTAGCGGATGTCATCCACGTTAACGACCTTGCTAATCTTGCTCAATGTTTGAAGCGAATTTTGGTGATCCACATCGCTTCCGGCGCCGCAACAATCTCCCACCACATAGACCGCGAAGTCTCGGTCGTGCGCATCGCGGGCCGCTGCTTGAACCGCCATGTCGGTGCCAACCCCGGCAACATAAATGTTCTTCACGCCGTTGGTTCGCAGCACGGATTCAAGGTTCGTCCCGTAAAAGGCGCTTACGCGGTTTTTCGTTATTACGATCTCGCCATCGGCCGGCTTCGCGATGGCGTTGAATTCCGTGCCGGGCTCGCCTAAGCACAGCGCCTTGAACTGTTTCGCGCCACCGAGCAGAGGCGATCCGGCCGGATGCTCGACATACGACGGCGAGAATCCGATGCGAACGTGTACCACCAGCCATCCGTTCTCACGCGCGCGCTTCAACAGCCGTTGGAGCGACTTGCCAACCTCGTGGCGCGTGATGAAATCATAATAGCCGCGACGGGCGAGCTTGCCGTCCTGGGCCACCATGTCGTTGATCAAATCGATCAAGATCACTGCATTGTCGCTCGCCATTGGATTGTTCTCTCCAGGTTGAAATCGTCCGCCCGGCACGAGGCCGCAATGGAACCGCCGCGCTCGCGGGCGCGTTATTTGCTCGCCGGCGCAGCCGAGATCTTGACGAGTTCTTCGGCCTGCGCCCGATACTCGGGCAGCGATGCGCGGAATTCCGCCGGCGAATTGCCGATCGCGTCGAAGCCTGCGGTGTGGATGTACTTCTGGAGGAATTGCGGCTCTTTCATAATCTCCGCGATCGCGCGGCTTAGCGTGGCCACGCGATCCGCCGGAGTTCCGGCCGGCGCGAACGCGCCGAACCAGTTGTCGAATTTAAGCGGAGGCAACCCCGCTTCGGTGTCGGTCGGCACGTCCGGCAACTCGGGATTGCGCTTGGTGCCATGCACCAGGATTCCCTTGGCCCCGCCCGCCCGGATCTTTTCAACGATCGGCGGCGTCGCCACCGGATCGAACAATTGCACATCGCCGCGTTCGAAGGCGAGCATTGCCGGCGCTGCGCCGCCGAACGGAATATGGGTCGCCTTCAGTCCGGTCTTGACTTTCACCCATTCGACCAGGAGATGCGCGGCACCCCCCGTGCCGAAGGATGCGTAGTTCAACTTGTCTGGATTTTCGCGCGTGTAGGCCACCAGCTCGGACAGGATCTTGGCCGGCACCGAATTGCTCAGCACCAGCACCTGACGGGCGGCGACCATGTTGGTGATCGGCTCAAAATCGACCTGGGGATCGTAAGACAGGTTGCGCTCGACGAATGGATTGATCGAGATCGTGCTCACCGTCAGCATGCAGATCGTATAGCCGTCCGGCGCCGCGTTCTTGCACGCGGTCGCCCCGATCACGGTATTCGCGCCGGCTTTGTTGTCGATGATGAAGGCCTGACCGGTGCGCGCGCGAAAACCCTCTCCGAGCGCACGCGCAAGCACGTCAAGCGGCCCACCCGGCGGAAAAGGTACGATCACGCGGACTTGACGCGATGGAAAGTCCTGTGCGGCGACTGGCGCCGGCATTGTAGCCAGCCCAGCGAGACACCCTGCAAGACACGTCAGGAATTTCACCGCTTTCATTCTCACTACTCCCAAGGTTTGAAATCAGTATTGAAGCCCTCGCGTCATCTAAGCGTTGCAGCGGTCGCGATATCGTTTGTTAGTCGCCGCGCTACCCTTTTGCGTTCAAAGTGACCGCCGGCGGGCCGAGGCTCTGGGGAGAACGACACCGCATCGAAGAGTTTGGCGATCGTGTTCCCGCGCCCGCCGTGATCCACGAAGCGCGGCTCGGCGCGCTTTGCCGCGAGAAAGTCGGGCACGCAATTGGTTAGGATTTCCACCATTTCGCGGTGGAGCGCCGGCGTCGTCGCGTTGCGCTTTTCGAAGCGGTTGAGAATGATGCAGGCGATGGCGTCGTGGCGTTCGACCTTCACCGTTTGATCCGCTTCCTTGCTCATGGACACATTCGCGATGGTTTTGGTGTCATCGTCCAACGCGCCGAAATCGGTGTTGGAAAGGCCGTCGCTGCCGCTATTCTTGATATGCTTTCGGACGCTTCCCGGTCAAGATTTTTTGTTGTCTTGGTCATGTAAATCAACGATATTTGCTGCATTCGCAGCCGGAAACTTGAGTGAGCGAAATGGATTTTGGGCTTCCCTACGAATTAAAATTGATGAAGGAGCAGCTTCGTCATTTCGTCGACACCGAGATCATCCCGTTCGAGCGCGAGGCCTACTCCGGGCCAAGTTTGAAGCCCGAAGTGAAGGCCCGACTCCAGACTACGGCAAAGGAAATGGGATTGTGGCTGATCGACACGCCGCCGGAGTACGGCGGTCTCGGCCTTAGCTTGCTCGCGCGCGTCATCATTTGGGAGGAGATGGGTCGCACAATCGCCTTTCCGGCGCGCAAAGCACATGTCTTCGGACCGGAGATCAGCCCAATTCTGTTCCACCTCAACGAGGAGCAGAAGAAGGACTACTTGTACCCAGTCATCGCCGGAGAGAAGATCGCCTGCTTCGCACAGACTGAGCCGGATGCCGGCAGCGATCCGACGATGATGCGCAGCACCGCGGTGCGCGACGGCGATTACTACACCCTCAACGGATACAAGCGCTTCATCACCAACGCGCAGGACGCCGATTTCGTGCAGGTCTTCGCGTATACCGACCGCTCCAAGGGCGGACGCGGGATTTCCGCCTTTCTTGTCGACATGGACCAACCGGGCGTCAAAATCACGCGCATCATGAAGACGATCATGGACGACGAGCCCTGCGAGATCGCCTTCGACAATGTGAAGGTTCCGGCCTGGAAGCGGATTGGCGAGGAAGGCCAAGGCTTCAAGCTGGCGCAGGAATGGCTCACCGTCGGCCGCATCCGGCACGGCGCGCGCGCCCTTGGCGTGATCGAGCGCTGCCTTGAAATGAGCGCGCGCTACGCCAAACAGCGCGTCACGTTCGGTCAGCCCTTGTCGGAGCGACAGACCATTCAGTGGATGCTGGTGGATTCGTATCAGGATGTCGTGCAGTTGCGATTGCTTATCCACCAGGCCGCGTGGAAGTTCGATCGCGGTGAGGATGCCCGCTACGAAGCCTACATCGCCAAGAATCTTGGCAATCGCCTGTCGTTCAGGGCCGCGGACAATGCCATGCAGATCCACGGCGGCATCGCCTTCACACCCGAGTTGCCGATCGAGAAATTCTGGCGCGATCAGCGCAGCATGATGATCAGCGACGGCCCGGAGGAAGTGCTCAAGGTGGCGCTTGCCCGCCACGTTCTCCAACGCTACGGCGGAAAATAACCCGCCGGGCACACGGGACTGCCGCGCGGGCTAGCTGGCGTCGGCGGTCATCGTCGTGATGAGCTTGGGCGACAGATAGGCTTCGATCGCCTCGCTCCCGCCTTCCGACCCGTACCCGGAATCCTTGATGCCTCCGAGCGGCACCTCGATCGGCGCCAGGCCATGGTGGTTGATCGATACCATGCCGGTCTCGAGAGCGCCGCCAACGGCCGCTGCCGTGCTCAGTGAGCGCGTGTAGGCATAGGCCGCCAGCCCATACGGTAATCTGTTCGCCTCGGCGACGGCCTCGTCGAATGTCCGGAACGGCACGATCAGCGCGAGCGGGCCAAACGGCTCCTCATTCATCACGGCCATCGCGGAGGTAAGGTCGGTCACAACGGTCGGCTCAAAGAAGCAACCTTTGTTACCGACGCGCTTGCCGCCTGCGCGCACCGTCGCGCCTTTCGCAACGGCGTCATTGACAAAATTCTCCATCGCCTCAAGGCGCCGCCGCGTCGCCAGCGGACCCATCGTGGTGTCCCGCTTCATTCCATCGCCGACCTTGATCGAATTCGCTTTTGCGACAAAACGCGCGATGAATGGTTCATAGTGGCGTTCATGGACGATGAAGCGCGTCGGCGCCACGCAAATCTGCCCTGCATTGCGGAATTTGTTCGCGGACAGGATTGACGCAGCCGCGTCGAAATTGGCGTCCTCAAAAACGATCGCCGGCGCGTGCCCGCCCAGTTCCATCGTCACGCGCTTCATGTGTTGCCCGGCCAGCATGGCCAGTTTCTTTCCCACCGGGACGGAACCCGTGAAGGACACCTTGCGGATCACGGGATGCGGAATGAGATATTCGGAAATCTCAGCCGGCACGCCATAGACCAGATTGAGAACCCCGGGCGGCAATTCCACGTCGAGGAACGCGCGAACCAATTCGGCGCAGCTCGCTGGCGTTTCTTCCGGACCCTTGAGAATGATGGAGCATCCCGCCGCGAGCGCGGCGCCGACCTTGCGGACCGCCTGCGCGATCGGGAAATTCCACGGCGTGAAGGCAGCGACCGGACCAACCGGTTCCTTGACCACGATCTGCTGAATCCCGGCGCTGCGCGCGGGAACGACACGGCCGTAGGTCCGCCTCGCCTCCTCTGCGAACCAGTCGATCATATCCGCCGCCGACACGACCTCCGCCTTGGCCTCCGCGAGCGTCTTGCCGTGCTCGACCGTCATGATGGGAGAAATCATGTCGGCCCGCTGACGCAGAAGATCGGCGGCCTTACGCATCAGCCGCGATCGTTCCAGCGCCGGCACGACGCGCCAGCGCGCAAAGCCCAGCCGGGCCGCGTCGAGCGCGTCGTCGAGATCGCGCCGCCCGGCCGGCGAAAACTCGCCGACGACGTCGTCTGTCGCCGGGTTGATCACCGGCGATCCACCTCCGCGCGAACCCTTGCGCCACTTTCCATCAATGTGAAGCAAGACATCGGGATACATGCGTCCCATCCTTCCGAAGTTGACGGGCGCGATTGCGCGAAGGCTGCCGCCAGCTATGCTCGGCGTTAATCCGCCTTGATGCCCGCGTCCTTCACCACCTTGCCCAGCCGGGCCATGTCCGACGCAATCAACTTGGCGAACTCGTCCGGCGTGTTGGCCACGACGTCAGCCCCCTGTTGCTTGGCCATCTCGACGACCGCCGGCGTGCGCGCGGCTTTGACGAATTCCTGGTTGAGAAATTTGATGACGGGAGCGGGCGTGCCGGCTGGTGCCAGCATTCCATACCAGAGCTCATATTCAAGGCCAGGGAAACCCGCTTCCGCGGTGGTCGGGATATTCGGAATCAACGGCGAACGCTTGCCCGCCGTGACGGCAAGAATGCGCAGTTTGCCTACCTCGACATGCGCGCCCGCCGACAAATAGGTGGCGAAGACCACATCGACACGCGCGGCGAGAAGATCTTGAATCGCAGGGGCCGCCCCGCGATACGGCACGTGCACCATCGGTACGCCGACCATGCGCTTGAACATTTCGCCCAGCAGATGCGCGCCCGAACCGACGCCTTGCGAGCCGAAGGTCAGGCCGCCGGGTTTCGTTTTCGCAAACGCGGCAAGCTCCGCCATCGACTTGGCCGGGCTGCTGGCCGGAACGACGACGATCAGCGGCAATGACACGAGCGTGGTGATGGGCTGGAAGTCCTTGATCGGATCGAAGCCCGGGTTGGCAAACATAGTCGCATTGACGGCGTGCGTGCTCGTATTCCCCATGATCAGCGTATAGCCGCTGGGCTCCGCCTGCTTGACATAGTTCGCCGCGATGTTGCCACCGCCGCCGGGACGATTGTCGATGACAATCGGCTGCTTGATGCTTTCCTCCATTTGCTTCCCGACCAGGCGCATGACCGGATCCGCGCTTCCGCCAGGCGGCAACGGGATCACCGCGGTAATCGGCCGCGACGGAAATTTGTCCTGGGCGCGCGCGACGTCGGTCGCGAGTAGCCCGATTGCCGCGACCACATAGGTCACTACCTTGACAAGTTCATTCATCAATTCACCCCAAATGTAACGGCTACGGGCGGCGGCTTCGCTTCGCCCGGACCGGGGATATTCGTTTGCGCGCAGGTCGTCGCCTCGTGCCAAGATTTATTGCATGAAAGTAGGTTGACAGCAATTAAAATTGTTGAGCATCGCGCGAGCCCCTCCGATGGCGTATGATTTCATCTCGGGTATCGCTATTTCGCAGTGGAAGATCGTCATGCAGATTGGCGTTGTTGGACTGGGCCGGATGGGCGGCAACATTATCCGCCGCCTTCGCCGCGGCGGTCACGAGTGTGTCGCCTACGATGCTGATGCGAGAGCGGTCGAGCGACTCGGACGCGAAGGCGCGACGCCAGCACCCGGGCTGACCGAACTCGCGCGGCTATTGCAACCGCCGCGCACCGTTTGGGTGATGCTGCCCGCGGGCGCGCCAACGGAGCAGACGGTCGCCGAGCTGGCCAACATCCTGCAAGCAAACGACACGATCATCGACGGCGGCAACACGTACTACCAAGACGATGTTCGTCGGGCTGCCGGGTTGCAATCCAAGGGTATCCACTATC
>JBGPOB010000154.1:0-8429 GCA_041487815.1 Xanthobacteraceae bacterium
CGAGTGGATCGACTGAAGGCAGGGTGCGGCGAGAGCCCGCTCGCTAGAGTCTGATTCAACTAAACGGAATCAGGCGCCGCATACTCGGTCGGGTGAGGGGATTTCCACGCGCCGAGCGATTCGATACTCCCCTCACCCCGACCCTCTCCCCGCAAGCGGGGAGAGGGAGCACACTGCCGACGCGGCAGCCGCTTCAATCCAAACGGATCAGGCTCTAGGAAGCCCGCTGAGCCTTGCGATCCATCATTGATGGTCGGGCAAGCTGCATCTTCAGCGGGTTGAAGGCAACGGAAATGGCATTGGGATCATTGACGTCCCTGCCGACGTCCACTTCATAACCGTGCGCCGTCGAGCTAAAACCGGCGGCACCCAGATCCGGACGATCGAGTTTTGCGACCACTTGCCTCGGGTCCGCCCCGTCTGCCCGCACCGATATCGAGATCGGATCCGAAGTCCCATCCTTCAAAGCCCAGCCCTTCACGCGGCCGTTCTGCACCCGGTCGATGCCGGCGTGCAACAGACGAACCGGGCGCCGCTTGAGTGGAGTGTCGGACTTCACGAATTCCTCGACGATACGATATTCCCTGGAATCCAGGATACGGTCGACAAACTTGGGTAATTTGTTTTCGGTTCGGAAATCGGCCTGAAAATACATCTCATCGAGGTCCAGCGAATTCGCAGTGTCGATGATGTCCTCTTGGACGGAACGGAAGGCCTCCAGCGCTGTCTTGAAGTCGCGACCTGCCATGGTGATCGACTGATCGAGCCGATCACAACAAAACTTGTAGAATGCCAGATCGCGCTCGAATCGGCTCGACACTGCGGGTGCGAGTTCCGTCTTCGACTGCTCGCGACGTTCGGAAAGGTCAGCCGAGAGTCTCGTCTTGTTTTTTGGAATGTAGATCGGAGGCGCCCATCCATTGACATGGGCAAGGAGCAGGACCGACTCATCAAACCGCTCGGAAATCCCAAGCATACTGTATGAACTTGCTACGATCCGCTCCGCCAAGTCCGGCTCCCGCAGCACACGCGGATCGTCCAGACCCGTGAGTTGCCGAACCAGCGCCACCGGATCGGCATTGAGCAGAAACTGCTCAAGGGTCAATCGCCCCGATGTAATCGCTTCCCGCAAGCGGTGCGACGGGCTGCTGTAAGCATAGAAATAGTCCGAGACATAGCGCTCCACGGGATCGCGCAACATCGCGCAGTATGAGATCGGCCGCATGATTCCGAAATGCATGCCGAAGCGAAAATGCCCAATGATGAGTCGCGTCGATTCCGACGAGGCAATTTTCCGAAAGTCGACGTCCTGCCACTCGTCAAACGCCACGCGAGCGCCGTTAGAGTAATTTCGCGAAATGATCGACCGAATGGTCGATCCGCCGGCCTTCGGAACATGCACGAACAACAGCAGCCTTCCAACCGATGACATTCGTGTGCTCACTTGCAGTCCAGCAATGGGCCAACTCGGAGCATCCTGAACCTGCACGAGCCGGCCGGCGGAGCCGGGTGAAGCCCATGGCTGGGGCAGATCGATTCACCCACCGGTCGATCGGCGCTCGCGGTCGTTTCAATTACGCCCTTGCGGCCTTCAGCTTTTCTATCAGGTCTTTCTTTTCCGCTATCAGCTGCTTCTGTTCGGCCCTCAAGATACCCACGCGCATGATTATGTATGTTTTGCGATGATTGAGTTGTTTCAACTGATCCCCGCTGCTCACCTTCGCCTTCGCAATGACGCTCTTGCGTTCATCCTGAAGTGCCGCCGCTTCGATCTTAATTTCGGGAATTCGCGCTGAAACGTAGATGGCGCGGCCCCGAAGAGTCTTGAGTTGATCGTTGGGTATTTTAGCCATTTTCAATCCTTTTTGCCATGGGTGGAATTAGTTAGGTGGTCTTAAATCGCGCAAAAACGGGCATTTGGCAAGTATTAGGTGCGCATCGATACGCTGATAGCTTGCCGACCGATCAGCCCCGACGGGCTGCTCGGGTTCTCAACGTTCGATCATTCAACTCTCTCAATGGCTTCGAGAAACGTCACGGGCGACTATTTCGAGACGTTGTCCAAAGATCATCGACGAACGGGTGAGCGGATGCGCTTTGATCTACTATTCAGCTGAACGGATTTGCTCCGTCGCCGAGGGATAGACTTGTTCCCTCGCCGAGCGATAACGGGGTCTTACTGACGCAGAGCCAAACCGCGTGATCTTCGCGGACATCGACGTGGCCGAACCCGGTGCCGGATGAAAGAACAATGTCCAACTCTTCCTTATTGTAATAGTGCATCCAATGGACCGACCTTTTTTTTATCTGGTTTGAGATTTCCAATCTCCATGTCTTGCCCAAAATTTCTCTTTTGGGAATTTGCCTGAAGCTTGAAAGGTGAATCACGGAAAACCCATTCGGCTTTAGCATCCGGCGGATTTCGAAAAATAGATTGTAAACATATAGCTTAGGGACATGCTGCAAGGCCGCGCAACTGTATATCAGGTCGATGGAGTTGTCTTCGATTGGGGGACGCAGACCGTCGTAATGGACAAATTCGTAGGGCGGGACTCCGCCAAGGCGTTTCTTGGCCTTGGCGAGCATGTGTTCCGCTATGTCCAAGCCAATGATCTTCCGAGGTGGCGCTTTCTCAGCCAGGCGTGTAGATAGCCGGTTCATCGCCTCCATGAGATAACCCGTTCCACTTCCGATCTCCATGATCGTTGCGGACGGCCCAACATGCACATACGGAAAGGTATTGAAGATCGTCAAAATAAAGCGGTCTGCACGTTCCGTCAGCTTTTCTTCCGACACGCCGCCATGAATGCGCTTATTCGTAAGCTCAATATCCTCGTCGGCCTTGTTCCATGTCGAGGCCGCCGCGAGCAGTTCTGAACGCCCAGCCATGACTTGGCCTCCCATGCAACAATTGATCTTTCGTTAATACAGTAGCGTACTAATGGTTGGCAAGACTGACGCGCCCGCGATGCCGAATGAATACGATCAAGATACATTGTGATCATTAAAGGAGCTGAAGTAATTCCTGGCAGCAGATTAACGGGGACGTTCAGCGATTCGACACAATGCCGTCGCGAATAAGTGTCAAATTTCTACGTCGGCCAACCCCTTGCGCCGCCCATCGCGATTCATAAGTTGGCGGAAAGCGGCTTTTTTTTGCCGAACCCACACCCTTCATTAGGACTCATGAATGGACTGGTCGATGATTTCTCTTGGGAACTGTTCCGCAGCCAAAAAAAACTATTGTCGGCGAAGGCGGACGATCCGAAGTTTTGCGGCGGGTCTGGTCTTTTTTTCCTGGCTGACAGCCGCGACAGCCGCTGATTACACCCTCTGGTACGAGCCAAGCAATGGTAAGCAGGCCGGCGGCAGTCTTCCCGATTTCATGAAACTATTCGATCCCGAGAATGTAAGCGGTTGGCCCAACGCACAACGCAATACAAGTGTACTTCTGTTGCGCATTAATACCCTCAGGAATGCTGAACGGGAGCGCCCGGGCTTTATCGCCTCGTCGCTGGCGCCCTTCCTGGCGCGCACGGGTATGAAATTTGGCATCGACACCGGCATTGCGACGTTTGCGTTGTGCCGCGCATCCGAGCAGAACGCCAAAGCGATAAGTCACGAACTCAATCTGTTGCGGAGGATTGAGAATGCCGGAATCAAGATCGCGTTTATTGGTCTGCAAAGTAGTTTGTCGAAGCTGCGGAACGAACGGACCGAGTGTCCGCAATATTCGTTGGCCGATCGGATCAAGGACATCACCTGGTACATTTCAACTGTGCGCTCGGGTCTGGCCATCCGGGACAATTCAACTCAGTTCGGTTTGATGGATGCTAGCCTGGCCAAGGGACAAAAGTGGGTGCAAAAATATCTTGGCGTTAATCGTCTTGAGGATGCGTATGAGCAATTGTTGGCCGCGCTCGCCAGCCGCAGCTTGCGGTTGGACTTTGTTCAACTTGACCATCCTTGGGAAGCCTTCCACGATTTCAATCCTCGCAGCCCAACCTCTCTAGCTGAGGTAGCCCAATTCCAGGCATGGCTGGAAAAGCGCGGTATCGCTTCGGGAGTGTTTCTGACTTCGGTTCGTAGTTCGACCGAGGCGGAGTTTCGCGAAAAAGTGCTCCAGGTCGTTGAAGGACTAAAAAGCGTAGGCGCACCCGGCCGGCAATTTGTCTTGGCCAGTTGGTCGACGATGCCCACGACGGAACTACCAGAAAACCCGACAGAGCCGGGCCGATATCCGATGACCCGCATTTTGAAAGAGGTGGGCCGTTCCATCCAGATGAAAACTCCGCCCGCCGATATGCCTTCCAAAAGTTTGCATTGACGGTTGCGGCGCGTCTGCTGGTCTAGCCGGTCTTATTCATGACCGCAGCTCCGATAGGCAGGCGCGACCGCCTGCTCAAGTCGTCGATAGCACCGCCTTGCTGCCCCGCCTGCCGTCGCTCCGGAACACGCGCACCCGTCCGGTCCGCCGGTCCGATGTCGGCGCACTTGCCGGTGCTGGCTTGCTCTTCGCGCTTTCGATAGGGGCTCGGGCGGGTGGCTGCCGCGAAATGCGTTTCGGCTTCCGTGGGGGGCCCTGCGGCTCTATCTGTGTCTGCCGGGCACGCTTTGGCTGCTCGATCGGTTCGATGCCGACCCGCAATCCCACCAGCGGCTCACGACCGGTTGGCCCGGCAAGGACGACCCGTTGCCCGGCCACTCGCATCTGCGGCGAGCCGAGAAACATGGCATCGACCCGGAGCTGATGCCCGCCTGCCCCCGAACCCGACATCTCCAGCGTCGCCCCGACCAATGGCAGGGCGCGGCCGCGCGTGCCGGCAAAGGCGCCAGCCTCGACCATCTGGGTCGTCGTCGGTCTTTGGCCGCCGACGCGGACCGCATAGCGCAGATCGATCGTCCTGGGCTTGTCCGGCCACTCGAGGGCAAGGCCCTCGATCCTCGACGGGGCCATCGGACCCGCGATCCATTCGCCGGGACGAACTATGACGTCGCCGATCCCGGCGACGTGGCCCAGGACCCGCATGCGCGAGAGGTCGATATCGGCCGCGAGCGCAGCGTTCTCGGCCATGCCGGCAGGGTCGTTCGAGAGCGGCACCAATTGGACCCTGGCGCCGATGGAGCCAGTCGGATGCGCCGGCGCCACGGCAACCTCGATACGCCCGTTCCGGCTGGCGCGCACGACGAGACTCGCTCCCGGAGACCATAGAACCGGCTCGTCGGTGCCGGGGGGGAGAATGAATTCGATGCCGTCTCGCGGATCCGGCGAAATCGTAACTCGCGGGGGATTAACCTGATCGTCGGCCGATTCGTACCTGATCAGGAACAGCCCGCGCTGAATCTCCAGCGTTTTCTTTTGCTGTGCGAGCGGCTCCATGCGGCAGCCCTTCCCCGTCTCGGTGCTCGTCTTTCAACGCGGTAAGACCTTGGACAAGCACAGAAAACCCATTTACCGCTTTTCCGCAAATGTTTGAACCGAATTCACGCTTTGTGATAAATATAATGGGAATAAACTATAATAAGACACAAGTGGCGCCATTGGCGCGGCCATTGTGTTGTGTCGCGGCGATCGTGCGAAGCGCCCAGGCGCCGGCTCGAAAACGGCCGAGAGCCAAAACAAAGCTGGCTGCGACGACAATAGCCGGCTCGAGGGGCTGACACCTGCCGGCTTCGGCTGGGACAGACCGGAACCCGGACGCGCAAAGCATTCATGAAAAAAATCTTGTTCGTCCATAACAACTTTCCGGCACAGTTCCTACACCTCGCCCGGACGCTGGCGCGCAATTCGGACGTGAAGCTGGCGGCTATCGGGTCGCAGACCGCGCAGCAACTCGCCGGCGTGAAGCTGCTCAAATACGCCATCGGCGACGGCGACGTGGCCGCCACCCATCCGTTCGCGCGGCGCTTCGACCTCGAATGCCGGCGGGCCGAGCAGGTGCTTTATGCGGCGTCGAACCTGGCGCAATCCGGATTCACGCCGGACATCGTGCTCGCCCATCCCGGCTGGGGCGAAGCGCTGCCGTTGCGGGCCATGTTCCCGAAGGCGCATCTCGTCGTCTATTGCGAGTTTTTCTACCGTACGGAGAATTCGGACCTCGGGTTTGACCACGAGTTCCCGCAGAGCGGCATCGACGGCAACGTCCGCGTCCGGCTCAAGAATGCGGCAACGCTGCTGGCGCTTGCCGAGTGCGACCGCGCCATCTCGCCGACCGCGTGGCAGCGCTCGACGTTCCCCAAGGAGTTCCAAAGCAAGATCGACCTCATCCACGAAGGCATCGACGTCGACGCCGCCAAGCCCGATCCGCGCGCCACATTCCGGCTGCCGTCGGGTCGCGTGCTCACCCGCGACGACGAAGTGGTGACCTTCGTCAGTCGGTGCTTCGAGCCGCTGCGCGGGTTTCATATTTTCATGCGTGCCCTGCCGCGCATCATGGCGGAGCGGCCAAAGGCAGAGATCCTTTTTATTGGCGGCAACGGCTTGCCGTACGGGCTGGCGCCGCCCGCTGGCACCACCTGGCAATCCGTGTTCCTCAATGAGGTTTCGAGCGAGGTCGATCGATCGCGGATTCATTTCGCCGGGCACGTTCCGCACGGCAACTACCTCCACGCGTTGCAGGTCTCCTCGGCTCATGTCTATTTCACCTATCCATTCGTGCTGTCGTGGTCGCTGCTGGAAGCGATGAGCACCGGCTGCCTGGTGATCGGGTCGGACACGGCGCCGGTGCGCGAGGTGCTCGACGAACGCAACGGAATTATCGTCCCATTCTTCGAGCCCGACGTGCTGGCCGATGCGGTAATCGGGGCGCTGGCGCGACCAAGCCGCTTCAAGACGCACCGCACACGCGCGCGCGAAACCGTGCTTGCACGGTTCGACGCAAAGCGCGTCTGCCTGCCCCAGGCGTTTGCTTTTCTCGGGCTCGCCAAGGAGGCGAAGGAGATGGCATTGGCTGCCGACCTCGCCGTTACCGAACCAATCTGAATCGGAATGGCGACCGACCCGATGCTCCTCGACCCCGGGCGCCACGCCGAGGCGCTGGAGCGCCTGTCGCTGAGTGCGCTCGCCGCCGGCGACGCGGCGGCGGCCCTGCGCTTCGCCGATCGCCGCTGCCGCATCGCGCCGCTGGCGCAGGCCCATCATTACACGCTGCGCGCCGAAGCCGCGCACCAATTCGGCGACACCGAAGCCGCGGTCGCCGATACCGCGCGCGCGCTGGCGCTGGCGCCCGACGATCCGGCCGCCAACCGCCGAATGCTGGCGTGGGGTCACGGCGCCCAACGCCTCGCAGCGGCGCGCCGCCTGCTGGCGCACGATCGTGATTTCGGTATCGTGTCCAAAGCGATCGCCGCGCTGGCCGAGGCCGGCCAGCGCGTATTCGCGACGGTCGCGCCGACCGATGCGACGATCAGCGGATGGGCGGTGTGGACGGGGACGGCCACTATGAAGGTGCGTATCGCCAATGCTGACGGCGAGTTTGAACAGGAGATTGCAGGCGATCCCGATCATCAGCTCGCCGAACACGCCGAACACGCGGCGAGCTTTACGCTCGACCGTCCACGCTCGCGGCTGCCTCAGCAGGTGACGATCCGTTCCGGCCGGCGGACGCTGCTCGCGATGCAAATCCCGGCGAACGCGCGCGGCGATTCAAGCGCGATGCAAGGCCTTGGCGCTGGCGCGTCCATGGACGATGCCGTCGAAGTTACAGTAATCGTGCCGGTCTACCGCGGCTACGACGCGACGCTGGCCTGTCTCGACCGGCTTGCCACCGAACTCGATGCCCATGCCGGGGCACGCGCTATCGTGGTCAACGATGCCTCGCCCGAGGCGCCGATTCGAAATCTTCTTCGCAACATCGCCAAGCGGCCGTCCTTCACCGTCCTGACCAACCAACATAATCTCGGTTTCGTCGGCGCAGTGAATCGGGCGCTGGAGCAGGCGCCCCGAGGCGACATCATCCTGTTGAACGCGGATACGCTGCCACCGTCCGGCTTCATCGCGCGGCTCGCCGCCGCCGCGCATGCCGCGCCCGACATCGGCACGGTGACGCCGCTGTCGAACAACGGCGAATTCACCAGCCTGCCGGTGCCGTTCAAATCGAACCCGCTCGGTGGCATGGACGAAGTCGCCGCGCGCGATGCCGCGGCGCAGGCCGCGAACAGCACACCCGTCGATATCCCCAACGGAATTGGGTTCTGCCTCTACATCACGCGCGCTTGCCGCGAGAGCGTCGGCCCACTATCGGGCCTCTATCACCTTGGCTACATGGAAGACGTCGATTTCTGCCTGCGCGCGCGCGAGCTTGGCTTCCGCAGTGTCTGCGCGCCAGGGGTCTATGTCGGCCATGCCGGCTCGCGCTCCTTCGGCGATGAGAAGCGCGCGCTGGTCGTGCGCAACCTCGGCCCGCTGGAATCCCGCTTTCCGGAGTACC
>JBGPOB010000155.1:0-8395 GCA_041487815.1 Xanthobacteraceae bacterium
ACTTGCGAGTTGTCGGTATAGGCGTCGGCAAGCTTGGCCCATTGCCGCTGATCGCGCCAGAATCGCTCGAGCCGGACGAGTTCGAGGATTTCCTGCCGGTCGAAGAAATTTCGCGTCAGGTCCTTGTCGGTCCCTTGCCGGCAACTTGCCGGGGCGGCTATGTGGGATGACGATTGAAGAAATTCCGCAGACGAAGTCATGATGGTTCCCGTAAGTTGAAAACGGCCAAAGCGCGTTGCGCGTTGATGCGAAAGTCGCGGCCTAGGTCCGCCGCGCCATATTTCCCGCGCTTAGTTTACAGTATATTGGATGCTGCTCGCACAATAGCGACGGAATACGACGTCGCGACCGTAGCGAAGACTGCGATAGGGAGCGTTTGATGGCCGGCCGGACAATCTGTTTCGCAGTCGTCGCGGCATCGTTCGCGCTGCTCGGTTCAATAACCGCGCCGGCGCAGGACGCATTCCCGTCGCGGCCAATCACTGTCGTGGTTCCGTTTCCGCCCGGCGGCAGCGCCGATCCGCTGATGCGCCTGATCGGACAGAAGATGTCCGCAAGCATCAAGCAATCGATCGTCATCGACAACAAAGGCGGCGGCGGAGGCAACATCGCGGCGAAAGCGGTCAAGCAGGCCGCGCCGGACGGCTATACGCTGTTCATGGCCAACATGAGCACGCACGCGGTCAACCCGTCACTCTATGCCGATCTCGGCTTCGACCCGATCAAGGATTTTCAGCCGATCACGTTGCTGCTGTCGTTTCCGAGCATTCTGGTCGTCCCCGCCGCCAGCCCCGCGACGACCATGGCCGAGCTTGCAACGCTCGCAAAAACGAAGCCCGGCGGCTTGAGCTACGCCTCGCAGGGCGTCGGGTCGGGCGGACATTTGCTGGGCGAAATGTTGCGTACCAAGGTCGGCGTGCCGATGGTGCACGTGCCCTACCGCGGCGCGGCACCGGCGGTTCAGGATTTGATCGGCGGCCGGGTCGACTTTCTGTTCGCCTCCTATCTTTCGGCCGGACCGAGTGTTGAGGCCGGTTCATTGCGCATACTCGCGCTGACATCGCAGAAGCGCTCAGCCACGCTGCCGAATGTTCCGACCATGGCCGAGGCCGGCTTTCCGGGGATCGAGCTTGACGTCTGGTACGGCATCATGGCTCCGGCGGGTACGCCCGCGCCGATCGTCAAATTTCTGCACGATGAGTTTGTGAAGGCCGCGCGCAGTGCGGAGGTGCAGAAAATGGTGCAGCCGCAGGCCGCCGAGATCGTCACCAGCACGCCGGACGAATTCTCCGCCCTGATTTCCGCCGATATCGTGCGGTTGGGCAAGGTGGTTCGCGACGCCGGCGCCAAGGCTGAATGAAGCGCTGAATGAGACGCCGAATCAATCCGATGCGCCAAGGGCGTACCTGCTGAGAGCCGCCGTTGGCGGATGCAAGAATTCGGAGCGTGTGCATGCCTTACGCTGGAAGTAACGTGACCGGGACCGCCGGCCTGGTGGCGGTCGACAAGGTCGGCAACAAAATCCGTTTCTACGATCCGCAGACGGTGCGCGAGATCAAGCATTTCGACGCGCCCGAGCCGTGCGCCCACGAACTGGCGATCGCGCATGATCACAAGACCGCCTTCGTGCCGCTCTACGGCGATGGCATCTACGGTTCGAACAAGCATCCGAACAACAAGATCCTGGTGATCGACCTCGTGCGGCAGGAACTCGCCGACGTCATCACGCTCGGCGAGTTCATCGCGCCCCACGGAATGGCGGCGACGGCGCAAGGCAAGTTGTGGGTGGTGTGCGATCTGTCAAACAAGCTATTGCTGGTCGATCCCAAAAAGCGCGCCGTCGAAGCGGCCTATCAGTGCCCGGCGAAGGGGCCGCACCTCCTTGCGTTGCTGCCGGATGAAAGCAAGCTCTATGTATCGAGCAAGGAGGGCGATCTCGCCGCGTTCGATCCCGCGCGGCGCACGTTCATGGCGAGCGTGCCGATGCGCGCGCCCGGCGTTACTTCGGGCAACGGCGCCGGCAGCGAAGGGCTGATGCCAACGCCCGATTGCCGCCGGCTGATCGTGATCGACAACGACCGCAACGATCTCCACGTCATCGACACCGCCACGGATCGCGAAATTGATCGCGTTGCGCTGGCGCTGCATGGGCCGTCGAACGCCAAACGCTCGCGCCTCGCGAAACTGATGTTCTCGCCCGATGGCGGCGAACTTGTCGTGACCGCCTACGCCGGGGGACTTGCCTGGGTCATCGACGCCCAAGACCTGCACGCGCAAACGCTCGTACCGGTGGCGAAAGGTCCGCAGGGCATGGCGTTCGCGGCGGATGGCGCGACCGCGCTGGTGTCAAGTCACGACAGCGGCTTGTTGACTCGCATCGACCTTGCGCAAGCGCGCCCGACCGCGGCTTTCGACGGCGGTGCGGGGATTGAAGTGCTGGCTTATTACTAGGCGAACCGCCAGTTCGCAGGCTCGGCATGCCGGCACAACGCTTGCCACCGCTACCGTCCTTGCGGTCAAATGAAGCCAGCGGGAGGAACAAGAAATGATGTTTCGCCGGGTTATTTGGGGCGGGCTTGCCGCGCTGGCGCTGGGGTCAGCGCCGCCGGTCGGCGCGCAGGATTATCCCAACCGACCGATCAAGGTCGTCATCGGGTTTGCCGCCGGCAGCGGTGCCGATATTTTGACGCGCTTCTACGCCGCCAAACTCGGCGAGCTTGCGAACCAGTCGGTGGTTGTCGAAAACCGGCCGGGCGCGATCGGCATCATTGCCGGCAACGTCGTGGCGAAATCCAAGCCGGACGGCTACACGATCCTGTTTTCCGGCAATTCGATGATGGCCGCCGGCAAGTGGCTGGTGAAGGATTTTCCGTTCGATCCCGACAAGGAGTTCGTGCCGACCGCGGCGATGCTGGAGACGCCTTTCGTCTTGGCCGTGTCGGCCCAGTCGCCTGCGAAATCTATTGCCGAGTTGGTCACGCTCCTCAAAGGAAAAACCGGCAACCGCTCGGCCTACACTAACCCGACCGCGATGGTGTCGACCGAATTGTTCAAGATGCGGACCGGGGTCGTCTCCGAAACGGTCAGCTATCGCACCGCCGCCGACGCCATTCCCGATCTCATCAACGGCACGCTCGATTTCATGATTCTCGACGGAACTTTTGCGGTCGGGCAAGCCAAAGCCGGAAGAATTCGCGTCCTCGCCGCGACCAGCGGCCAACGCATTACCGCGCTCCCGGACGCGCCGACGATGGCTGAGGCCGGCATTCCCGACTATGTGTTCAGCCCCTGGTGGGCGGCCTATGTGCCGGCGGGGACACCGCAGCCCATCGTCGACAAGATCGGCGGCTGGGTCACCGCAATCGCGAAATCGCCGGACACCGCGAAATTTTTGGACACCATGTCCGCAATGCCCGTGGTAGACGATGCCGCCGGCATCAGGGCGCGATTGAAAAAAGACAGCGCGATGTGGGACCGGATCGGCGCGGCAGCTAATTTGCAGCCGCAATGAGGGAAAACCGCTCGCCGCGGTGCGCTCAAGAGTTCAAGATATACGCAGGGGAGGGGACGTGGCCAAGTTCAAGGTAGTGACGCCAAAGGGCACCAGCTTCGCCGTTGGCGGCGGCGGCTACGCGTTCGAGAACGAGGCACTGACCCCGCTCGATGCCGAGATCGTGGAGATCGATGCATCGTCGGAAAATTCCTTCATCGACGGCGCCCACGACGCCGACGCGGTCTACGCCAAGGGCGCGAAATTCACCAAGCGCATGATCGACGGACTTCAGCGCTGCCGGATCATCGCGCTTGGCACCGTCGGCTCCGACTATGTCGATGTCGCCGCCGCCACCGCGCGCAATATCCCGGTGACGAACGTTCCGGATACTTTCATCGAGGAAGTCGCCGACCACGCGATGATGCTGCTACTCGCCTCGCACCGCCATCTGGTGGTGCAGGATCGTATGGTGCGGGAGGGGCGCTGGCGCGAGGGGCGCCCCGCGCTCGACCAGCCGCGGCTGATTGGGCAGACGCTGGGTTTCATCGCCTTCGGCCACGTCGCGCGCGCGGTCGCGATGCGCGCCAAGGCATTCGGATTCCGCATGCTCGCCTTCGATCCGTTCGTCGAGGAGCTGGTGATGATCCCCTATGGCGTGGAGCCGGCGACGCTGGAGGAGGTGCTGCGCCATTCCGACTTCGTGTCGATGCATGCGCCGGACACCGCGAGCGCCCGCAAGATGCTCACCGAGAAGCATTTCAAGATGATGAAGCCGGGCGCCGTGTTCATCAACACCGGCCGCGGCCCGACGGTCGATGAGGCGGCCTTGATTAAGGCGCTGAAGGAAGGCTGGATCGCCGGCGCCGGCCTCGACGTGCTCGAAGTCGAGCCGCCGCGCCCGGACAATCCGCTGCTCAAGATGGACAACGTCATTCTCACCGCGCATGTCGCGTCCGCATCCGCGCGCTTCGATCCCGCCCGCAGGCGCCGGGTCGGACAGGAGATCGCGCTGGTTTTGCAGGGCTATTGGCCGCGCGCCGCCGTCAACCCGACGGTGCTGGAAGAAACCGATCTCAAGCGCTGGCAGCCCTATTCGATGGAGCGCGGCCCGGCGACGTAATAGTTTGCAGTCATGACCAGAGCCGCAGCGTATTACCCTCCCCTGGAGGGGGAGGGTCGGCGACGTATCGAGCGAAACGAGATACGAGCCGGGGTGGGGTGATCTAAGATATTTTGGCAAGTCACCCCACCCCGCTCGCTTTGCTCGCGACCCTCCCCCTCCAGGGGAGGGTAAAAGGTACCGCCGTCGCTGTCGTACAATCGTTTCGACGCTTTCAAAGAATGTTTGTCTTACAAATCAGGAGTTCAGGAATATGAAAGTCGGCGCGGCGATCGCGGAAATCATGAAGCGCGAGGGGGTCGAGATTCTCTGCGCCTATCCGGTTAATCACCTGATCGAGCACGCGGCCAATATCGACATCCGGCCGATCATCGTGCGCCAGGAACGCGTCGGTCTGCACATGGCGGACGCGATCTCGCGCCTGACCTCGGGCCAAAAGATCGGCGCTTTCTGCATGCAGCACGGCCCCGGCACCGAAAACGCCTACGGCGGCATCGCGCAGGCCTATTCCGAATCGATCCCGATCCTGGTGGTGCCCGGCGGTTTTCCGCGCCGCACCGCGCAGGTCGGCGCCAACTATTACGCGACGCGCGAAATGCGCGGCATCACCAAGTCGGCGGAATCGATCACGAGTGCGGGCGAAGTGCCCAACATCATGCGCCGCGCGTTCTCGCGCCTGCGCAACGGTCGCGGCGGACCGGCGCTGGTGGAAGTCCCGGGCGATCTGTGGAACGAGGAACTGCCCGGCGAACTCAACTACAAGCCGGTGGTAGCAACGCGCATTGCGCCTGACCCGGACGCCGTGCGCGATGCGGCCACGGCGCTGGTCAAAGCCAAGCGGCCGGTGATCTACGCCGGGCAGGGCGTGCATTGGGCGCGGGCATGGAAGCAGTTGCGCGCGCTGGCCGAGCTGCTTGCGATCCCTGTGGTCACCAGCCTCGAAGGCAAGAGCGCGTTTCCGGAAACCCATCCGCTGTCGCTCGGCTCCGGCGGCGTCGCGGTGCCCAAACCTGTGCGCTATTTCCTCGACCATTCCGACGTGATCTTCGGCATCGGCTGCAGTTTTACCGAAACGTCCTTTGGCGTGCCAATGCCGAAGGGCAAGACCATGATTCACTCAACCCTCGACGAGGCGCATCTCAACAAGGACATCTACGCCGATATCGCGCTCATCGGCGACGCCGGCCTGACGCTCGACGCGTTGCTGGAAGAACTGAAATCGCACGTCAAGACTAAGCGCGACGCGACGGCGGTGAGCAAGGAAATCGCCGACATGCGCAAGGCGTGGCTCAAGGAGTGGATGCCCAAGTTGACGCTCGACGAGACGCCGCTGTCGCCTTATCGCGTGATCTGGGATCTCCTGCACACCGTCGACGTTGCGAACACGATCATCACCCACGACGCCGGCTCGCCGCGCGATCAGTTGTCGCCGTTCTGGACCACGACCGAGCCGCTGACCTACATAGGCTGGGGCAAGACCACGCAGCTCGGCTATGGCCTCGGCCTCGCCATGGGCGCCAAGCTCGTGCATCCCGACAAGCTTTGCATCAACGTCTGGGGCGACGCGGCAATCGGCTTCACCGGCATGGATTTCGAAACCGCGGTGCGCGAGCGCATCCCGATCCTGTCGATTCTGCTCAATAACTTCTCGATGGCGATCGAGCTGCCGATCATGCCGATCTCGACCAAGAAATATCGCTCGACCGATATTTCCGGCGACTACGCCGCGATGGCGCGCGCCTTCGGCGGCTACGGCGAGCGCGTCAGTGCGCCGAAGGACATCATCCCGGCGATCAGGCGCGGTATCGCAGAGACCAAAAAGGGCAAGCCGGCGCTGCTGGAATTCATCACGGCGAAGGAAACGGTGATTTCGAAGTATTTGCCGGAAGCGTGAGCGGCCGATCGAACGGATTGCCGTGGTTGCGAAATCGCAGCGCGAATTGACCGGTGCGACGGACCGCGACGGGTCCGCTATCCCGTCGTCACCCAGGTGTCGCCGTCACCCAGCGGAAGCGGTTGGTCTGGCGCACCGAGCCATCGGGACGCGTGAATGGCACCAGCGTGCCGAGCACAGCGCGTTTCACGGCGTCCTCGCCGGAGTGACGCACCGCGCGCACCGCCGGCGCCGCGGCGGCGATCGCGCGCCAGGCCATTGCGGCGTCGCGATAGACGAATTCGCAAGTGATCTCGCCGCTTGCCGAGGGTGCGAGCCCGGCGTTGCGCATCAGGCTTTCGATCACGCCACGCTCGGCGTAGGCAATCGACACTGCAGCCGGCACTGAAGGCGCGGGCAGCAAGGCAAAGACCGCCGGCATGGTCGCGTTAATCAGGTCGCAGTGCTCCTTGCGCCCCCACACCAGCATGGCAACCACGCCGCGCGCGCGGCAAACGCGGCGAGCCTCGCCTAGCGCCTTGCCTGCGTCGGCAGCGAACTGGAACGCATTGAAACTCGTGATGATGTCGAACGCGCCGGCATCGAACGGCAAGGCTTCCATCTCGCCGACCTCAATGCGTGCGCCCGGCAGCCGCGTGCGCGCAACGTCGACCAACGCCGCTGCTGCATCGAGCCCGCAGACTTGCGCGCCGCGCTCGCGCGCCGCCACGAGTGCGCCGCCCGCGCCGCATCCGACGTCAAGCAATTGGATGCCGGGACCGATGCGGCATTGCGCCAGCAGCGCGTCATAGGCCGGGCGCCAGGCGGGTTCCTGCACCTGCGCCCAATCGCGCGCCTTGGCGCCCCATAACTCACCTTGTACTTCCGCCGACCCCATCGCGGCGGCCCTCCCGACCCAGTCATGAAACGCGTTATTTCTCCGGTATCACCGGCACCAGCAGATAGCTCTCATATTGCCCGCCGGCGTGAATCACATGCCGGCCCTTGTTCACGCTCATCGCGGTGTGGCGGAAGTAGACCGGCGCGATCTTGGTCGGATAGCGATTGAGATCGTCGCCCTGCACGATCAGGCGCAGTGTCTCGCCGGCCGCAAAGCGCGTGCCCGACGGCCAGATTTCGATATCGAGCGGCACGATCTCGCCCGGCTTGATTTTTTGCGCGCGCGTGTGCGGGTGCACCGGCTGCCACTCGGTTGACTTTGCAGGATCGAGTTCGCGATGCGAGGCGCGCAGCCAGCCGAGCGCGACCGGGCCGTCGTCGAATTGCGCGTAGTAGGCGAAGGGGACGAATTTTCCATCCTTGTCGAGCTTGTGCAGACCGACGAACACATCCATGTCGTCGCTCGCCTCGCATGACATGAAGACGCGCAGCTTCATATAGCCGGTCAGCTCCATGGCCTTATCGAACGTGATGTCAAACGTCGCGCGGTCTGCTTCCGCCAGGTCGGGAACGATGGAATCGTAGGACACCGAGGCCGCTTCGCGTACCGGTTCGCGCTGCAACGCCTTGCGGGACGCGTTGAGATAGAACTTCGTGTACTGCGTGCGCGCCAGCGGCCATTCGTTTTCAGCGCGGAATTTTCCGACGCCGTTTCTTTCGCGCACCTCGACCTGCACTTTCAGCCAGGATTTGACCTCGTTGTCGGCGCCCTTGAGGAAATGGTCGAAGAACACATGCAGCCGTCGCATGTTTTCCGGCACGTAGTAATGCGCCCATTTCTTCTGCCCGTGCGCCAGCAGCCACTTCTGCTTCGAGGCAATATGCTTGAACCCCTCGAACGTGCCGCGCGTATGCAGGCCTTGGTCGGTCCAGCTGGCAACCACAAAAGCCGGCGCGGTTATCTTTGAAAAATCCACCGCCTTCGATCGCCAGAAATCGTCGAACAACG
>JBGPOB010000156.1:0-8386 GCA_041487815.1 Xanthobacteraceae bacterium
GCAAACGACCCGGATCGATTTGTCCTGCAGGGCGTGCACATGATTCTCGACGGCGATCATCAACGGCCATGGAAAGACGGCGAGAAGCGCGACAGCCGGCTGATCTTCATCGGCCGCAAGTTGCCGGAAGATAAAATCCGGGCGGGATTTGAAGCGTGCATTGCTTGACGCCGGCGATCCCATGACGGATTTGCGGCCAGACACGCCGTCTGTCGTCGACCGCACGCATCCGATCACGGCCGGCGCGCCCGTCGTCGCGATACACTTTCTGGACGAAATCGCTGCGTTCGTGGTCGGCGAAGAGGCGGTGCTTCTGGTCGGCGCCGATATGCGCACGCAACCTGTTGCCGTCCATGGCGGTGCAATCCTCGCTTCAGCCAGCGACGGTGCCCGTGTCGTCACCGGGGGCGATGACGGCAAGGTGGTCGCAACGGCCGCCGACGGCAGCACCGTGACGATCGCGACGGACACGACGCACCGCTGGATCGACCATGTCGCGCTCAGTCCGAATGGCGCGGTTGCCTGGTCTGCGGGAAAGCAGGCATTCGTGACCCATGGCGAGGGCACGCCACGGCGGCTCGATCTGGCGTCGACTGTCGGCGGTCTGGCGTTTGCTCCCAAAGGCTTTCGCCTTGCGGTCGCGCATTACAACGGCGTGACGCTGTGGTTTCCCAATGCGGCGGATGCCAAACCCGAATTCCTGGAATGGAAAGGCTCCCATATCGAGGTGACATTCAGTCCGGATGGAAAGTTTCTGGTGACCGCAATGCAGGAGCCGAGCCTGCACGGCTGGCGGCTGGCGGACGCCAAGAATTTGCGCATGTCAGGTTATGCAACGAAGGTGCGTTCGCTCGCATGGACGGCGGATGGCAAATGGCTCGCCACTTCCGGCGCCGCCCAGCTCGTTCTGTGGCCGTTCCAGGGAAAGGACGGCCCCATGGGCAAGCAGCCGCGCATGCTCGCGACCGCGGAACAGCGCGTGGCTGCGGTAGCCTGTCATCCGACGCAGGAGGTCGCCGCCGTAGGGTACGTCGATGGCCTATTGCTGCTCGTGCGACTTGACGATGGCGCCGAAATCCTGGCGAAAAAGCCGTCCGGCACGCCAATTTCGGCTCTGGCGTGGCGAGCCGACGGCAGCAAGCTCGCATTCGGGACCGACGGCGGCGAGGCCGGAATTATCAATCTCGCGTAGGCTTTATCGTCGCGTGAGGACGGCTGTCATTGACCTGCCCAATATAAACAGGCGTCATAGGCCATTGACGGGTTCGCCTTGGAGCTGCCCGGTGGCCCTTGAAACGTCGGATCGCGCAGTGCCCGAGACCGCAACAACCGCACCGCCTGCACATCCGAGTGAACCTTTCAGGCTCGCGCTCGGCCTCGAACGCGTCGGCCTGATCTCACTGCGCTTTCCTCTCGCGGCCACGTTCATTCTCATCGTTCTCGCAGTCGCCGCAGCGCTTGGAATTCAACGCATCAAGGTTGACGATTCGCTCAGTCAGTTATTCCGCTCGGAGAGCGCGGAATTCAAGCAATACGAGGAAGTCACGCGGCGGTTCCCGTCGACCGAGTTCGACGTACTGGTGGTGGTCGAAGGCAAGACCCTGCTCGAGAGGGATTCGATCGAGCACCTGCGCGATCTCGTTACCGACTTGCAACTGATCGACGGCACGCGCGGCATCATTTCATTATTTTCCGCGCGGCAGCCGCCCGAGGGCGGCAATCTGCCGGCGCCCCTGTTTCCGGCCGACTTGCCGCAGGGCGCCGCCTACGACGACTTGGTCAAGCGCGTCCTCGCAAACGAGATCATCCGCGGCAAGCTGTTGTCCGAGGATGGCGAGCTTGCACTATTCGTTTTGGCGCTCAGTCCTGCTGTTGTCGCGAGCAATGGGTTGAACGACACGGTCTTGGAGATACGCAAGACCCTGGCGTCGGAACTCGCCGGCACCCGCCTCGTTGGCCAGCTCTCCGGCGTGCCGGTCATGCAGCTCGAAATCCGCAATGCCGTCGAGCGCGACAGACTGATCTACAATGCAGCGGGGTTCATCGCCGGCTGCCTGATTGCAATCCTGTTTTTCCGGCGCGTGTCGTTCATGGTCATTGCCGCCGGACCCCCTCTGATCGCCATTCTTCTGGCGCTCGGAGCACTCGGTTGGCTCGAATTCCGCCTCAACATGTTCCTCAACGTGATGACGCCTCTGATCATGGTCATCAGCTTCTCGGATTCGATGCAGCTCACGTTTGCCGCGCGCGACCGGCTGCTGCACGGGGAGGACAGGTACCAGGCGCTGCGCAACGCCATCCTTGTGGTCGGCCCGGCCTGCGTGCTGACCCATGGCACCGCCGGGCTGTCATTTGTTGCGCTGCTGTTTTCGGAATCCGACCTGATCCGAACCTTCGGGGCGGCGGGGCTGATCGCAACCGTGATTGCTTTCTTTGCGGTTCTGACGCTGGTGCCGCTGCTTGGTGTTTTGTTGTTGCGCAAGGAAGCGCGTTTCGTCGCCAAGGTCGTAGGCGCCGACGCCGCCATCGACGCCTTGCGCGGCATCTGCAACGCGATCGCGGTTCGCATGGTGCGTCACTCGCGCCTCTATGGCGCGATCAGCATCGCGGTGGTTGCAGCCCTTTCGCTGGTCTATCTCGATCTCGATCCTCGTTACCGGCTGGCGGACCAGGTGCCGGACAAGCAGCAGGCGGTGGCGGCAAGCAGCAGGCTCGATGCCAAACTGACAGGGGCTAACCCGATCGATCTGCTGATTGAATTTCCCAAGGGCGCCTTGCTTTACGCACCCGCGACACTGGCCATCATTGCCGAGGCGCATGCGGTGCTCGAAAAGCAGGCGGGCGTCGGGAACGTCTGGTCAATCGAGACGCTGCGGCGCTGGCTGGCTGAAAAGGTCGGGCGCTCGGACGTCACGACGCTGCGCGAATATATCGACCTCCTGCCCGAGCACCTGACGCGGCGTTTTGTTTCGGCGCCGCAGGATGCCGCCATCGTTTCCGGCCGCATCCCCGACGTCGATGCAAGCCAGTTGTTGCCCGTGATTGACGCGCTCGATCACGCACTCGAACCGGTGCGCGCGAAATTCCCAGGTTACAAGATATCGGTTACCGGTCTTTCGGCGATCGCAGCCCGCAACAGCGCCAACATGATCGGCAAGCTGAGCAAGGCACTGACCATCGAAGTTGTGTTCGTTGCGGCCTTCATCGGGCTTGCCTTCCGCTCGCTGTTCGTGATGGCCGTCAGCGTTCTGCCGGGCGTTTTTCCGATCCTGATCTCCGGCTTTGTTCTGTGGGTGATGGGCGAAGGGCTGCAATTCGCCAGCGTGGTCGCGTTGACGGTTTCGTTCGGCCTCGCGCTCAGCGCAACCATCCACTACCTCAACCGGTTGAGGCTCGAATACCGGCATGGAGAAGATCCGGCGCTCGGCGTCATCCGGCCGACGGTGCTGGTCGGACCGGCGCTGATCCTGACCTCGATGGTGCTGGCCTGCGGTCTTGCCGTCACGATGATCTCCGACCTGCCGTCGCTTCGGCTGTTCGGCTGGCTCAGCGCGTTTGCCATGATCGCGGCGCTGATCGGCGATCTGCTGATACTGCCGGCGACGGTCATGTCGCTGCGCATGATCATCCGCCGCATCCAGGGCGCGCCGGCTTCCGGCGAACTTGGCGGTTAGCCGGAACCCTCCGGAATTGACAATGCGGCCGCGCGTCAGTTCTTGCTGAGCGTGATCGCCGCTTCCGACAATGCGCTGCCGGGCGAGCGGATCGATACGGCCTGACGATTTCCGCGCGTAGTGAGCGACAAAAGCGCCGCAAACGTTTGCCCCTCGGCGCGCGCCTCGATCTGGCCGCCGCTGGCGGTTCCAAAGATCGCGCCGGCGGCGTTGCGGGACGCTTCACTCCAAATTCCCGAAATCTTTCCTGCAGCGTAGCGGATGTTGCTCCGCAGATCGAACTTGTAGCTGTCGCTCGCGCAGCGCAGATCAAGCGCCATAGTCTCGCCGGCGGCATCGGGCTTATAGCTTGCACGGCAGCGGATGCGCTCGCGCGTGTTGTCTGACAGCGTGATCGTGCCGTTACCGGACCAGTTTCCGGCCATTGCGGAAAACGGACCATCGTCGGCGGCGCGTTGGGCGAGACCGGCAGCGGGCGCGAGCCAAAGCGCCCCGGCAATCGCCGCCGTGCCCACAATTGCGCCAATCGAGTGAAAGTGAACCGCTCGCATCACGTCCTGCCTTATGCCGCCCGGCATGTTCGCAGGCCGGGATGGAAGTCTGATTAACCGCGGTCGCTTTTGCCAGTCACTTTCGTTGCAATGATCAATTATTAGCCAAGCTGCCATGGTAGCATTAACAATTACAGGAAGGTTGATGCGCTCAGACGACGAGGACGTTCTTGAACTGCCAGGGATCGTTCGGATCGGTATCCTCGGGAAACAGACCGGCGCGGTCGGTGAGCGGCGTCCATTCGGTGTATTGACCGATAACCGGACCCAGATACGGCCGCTGGATTTCCAGGCAACGGTGGAAATCCATCTCGTCCACCTCGACGATGCCGCGTTCGGGGTTTTCAAGCATCCAGACGATGCCCGCCAATACTGCCGAGCTCACCTGCAGCCCGGTCGCGTTCTGATACGGCACCAGATTGCGCGTCTCTTCGATCGAGAGCTGCGAGCCGTACCAATAGGCGTTCTTGGCATGGCCGTAGAGCAGCACGCCAAGCTCGTCGATCCCATCGACGATTTCCTGCTCATCGAGGATCCGCCAGCTTTCCTGGCGGCGCCAAGCCGCCCCGGCCATCTCGTGCAGCGACAGCACCGCGTCGTCGCAAGGGTGGTAGGCGTAGTGACACGTCGGCCGGTACACGACCTTGCCGCCTTTGCGCAGCGTAAAGAAGTCGGCGATCGAGATCGATTCGTTGTGCGTCACCAGAAAGCCGTGCTGCGCCTGTGCGCTCGGCGTCCAGGAGCGCACCCGCGTTCCCGCACCGGGTTGCAGCAAATAGATCGCCGCGTCGCAGCCAAAATCATGCCGACGGCCATTGGCCGGCAGCGTTTTTTCGTGCGTGCCCCACCCGAGTTCCGCGGGCTGGAGGCCCTCTGAAACAAACCCTTCGACCGACCAGGTGTTGACGAAGACACCGCGCGGCTTCGGATTGCGTGCGCGCTGGGTGTCGCGTTCGGCGATATGGATGCCTTTGACGCCGGCACGCTGCATCAGGCGCGCCCAGTCCTCGCGCGTGCGCGGCTCGCCGGCCTCGACTTTGAGATCGCGGGCGATATCGAAGAGTGCCTGTTTGACGAACCACGACACCATCCCCGGATTGGCGCCGCAGCAACTCACCGCGGTGATCCCGCCGGGCCGCCGCCGCCGGAGATCGAGCAAGGTTTCGCGCAGCGCATAATTCGAGCGCTGCGACACCGAACGCGAACTGTCAGTGTAGAGGCCCGGCCATGGTTCGATCACCGTGTCGATATAGAACGCGTCGATGTCCTTGCAGAACTCGATCAGGTCGACCGACGACGTATCGACCGACAGATTGACCATGAGGCCGCGCCCGGGGCCGCCGGTTAGCAATGGCGTCAGAAGATCGCGATAATTTTCCCGCGTCACCGCGGCCTGAATGAAGCGCAAGTTGCGCTCGTCCAGCAGCGCTCGATCGCAGGCGACGGGATCGATCACCACGAACTTGGTCGGGTCAAAATCGATATGGCGCTCGAGCAACGGCAGGGCGCCGCGGCCAATCGAGCCGAACCCGACCATGACGACGGGACCTTGGAAACGGGCGTGAACGGGCCAGACACTCATCGGTCGATTACTCCAGCAAAGAACGCGTCATATCCGCGACCGCAGCCGAACGGAATAGACGCCGCGTGGTTGGCGCGCGGCGTCCACGACAATTATGGATCGCGCGGTTATGCGGCTTGCGACGCCAGCGCCTTGCTGCGCCGGCGATCCGCGCCGCCCGGGAAAGCCGTCGCCGGGACCCGCATGCGCGTGCCGGCCGCGGCGATCAGGCCCTGCGCTCCGTCGAGCGCGCCCGGCGTCAGCTCAAGGCCCAGAAGTCGGTGCCGCTCATAGCGCCCGGGCATCCATAGATTGCCGGTCTTGTCGGCGGAAAAGCCGAACCGGCTGTAATACGATGCATCGCCGACCAGGAGCACCGCCCGGTGGCCGGCAAGCCGGGCCGTGCGGATCGCGCGCCGCACCAGCGCGCCGCCAATGCCGCGGTTGCGGCAATCCGGATGCACCGCGAGCGGCCCCAGCAGCAACGCCGGCCGGGACGCGCCAGCCATGATGCGCCACAGCCGCACCGTACCCACGATCGTCCCGCGTTCCACGGCGACGAGCGAAAGCCCGTCCGCCGGCAGGCGGCCCTCGCGCAGACGCTCGGAGGCTTTGGCGAAGCGGCTCGGACCGTAGGAAACGTCGAGCAGCGCCTCGCGGGCCGCGACGTCGGCCAATTGTTCATTGCGGATCGTAATCATCGGCAACTCCAATCGCGCGCGCTCGTTGCAGGCACGCGTGAAAACACGCGCACCACGGCGCAGCGGGAGCCGGCGAACCGGCTCCCCAGTTATTGGGATCAGATGTGGTAGGTCTTCAGCGGCGCGAAGCCGTTGAACCCCACCGACGAGTACGTCGCCGTGTAGGCGCCGGTGCCTTCGATCAGCACCCGGTCGCCGATCTCAAGACTGACCGGCAGCGGGTACGGCTGCTTCTCGTAGAGCACGTCGGCCGAATCGCAGGTCGGCCCGGCGAGTACGCAGGGCGTCATCGCGTCGCCGTCCCGCGAGGTGCGAATCGGGTAGCGGATCGACTCGTCCATGGTCTCGGCGAGGCCACCGAACTTGCCGATGTCGAGATAGACCCAGCGCACGTCGTCCTCCTCGCTCTTCTTGGAGACGAGCACGACTTCGCTCTCGATCACGCCGGCATTGCCGACCATGCCGCGGCCCGGCTCGATGATGGTTTCCGGGATGCGGTTGCCGAAGTGCTTGCGCAGCGCCTTGAAGATGGCCGAGCCGTAGGTTTTCACCGTCGGCACGTTCTTCAGGTACTTGGTCGGGAAACCGCCGCCGAGATTGACCATGCTGAGCTGCATGCCACGCTCGCCGCACTCCCGGAACACCGCCGCCGCCGAGGCCAGCGCGCGATCCCAGGCATGCTGGTTGCGCTGTTGGGACCCGACATGGAACGACACCCCGTGCGGCTCCAGCCCGAGCTTCATGGCGTGTTCGAGCACGTCGACCGCCATGGTCGGCTCGCACCCGAACTTGCGCGACAGCGGCCATTCCGCCCCGACGCAGTCGGAGAGGATACGGCAGAACACGCGCGAACCGGGGGCGGCGCGCGCGACTTTCTCCACCTCTGGCTTGCAGTCGACCGCGAAAAGGCGAACGCCGAGCGCGAAAGCGCGGGCGATGTCTCGCTCCTTCTTGATCGTATTGCCATAGGAGATGCGATCCGGCGTGGCGCCGGCGGCGAGCACCATTTCGATCTCTGGGACCGAAGCAGTGTCGAAGCAGGAGCCGAGCTTGGCCAGGAGTGCAAGCACTTCCGGCGCCGGATTGGCCTTCACCGCGTAGAACACGCGCGTGTCGGGCAACGCCTTCGCGAAGGCATTGTAGTTGTCCCGGACGACGTCGAGATCGACGACGAGAACCGCACCTTCATCGACGCCGCTGTCGCGGCGGTCGGCCAGAAATTTACGAATGCGCTCGGTCATTGGCGCTATTCCCACAGCTATAAGGGACGGCGAACCGTCCGATGATGCGGATTGCCGGGCCCGCTGCCGGCGCGCGATGGATACGCGCCGAGTAGCAAAACCCGTTACCGCTTAGCTGCCTTGGATTGGATTGGGAGACCCCCGCCCCGCCCGGTCGGCAATGATGAACAAGCCTCTACGGTGACCCGCGCCGGTGGTGGAAACCGGCAGAGACCAAAGAAGCTCATTCCGTCGTTGCTTTAAGCCGCGTCCCCCGTTTGAGAGCGGGGATTGCCGGTTTCGCCTCCGGCTGCCAGTCGAATGTATCGGAGCTGATAGCGACCGAAAAATCTTGCGATCGTTCCGTCTCACTCCGGGCGGCTGTCCGGCCTCTTGTCCGGATGCCCACCGACTGACACACGGCCACAGGCACGTGCGAAATTGAGCAACTTGCGAAGTAAGTAATTTGCGCGCGCAACGCAAGAGTTATTTTCAAAAACCGAGCGAGCGAGCGCACGAGCGTGCGAGATTCTTAACGCGCGTTTAAGATTCGCGTCACGCGACCGGCCGCGCGAACCGATTCTTGCTAGCACAACGTCACGCTCGCGCCGTTTGGCGAGCGCAGATCAACCTTTATTTACGGCACTTCTTCGCCACGCGTGACCATGACGAGTCCTGC
>JBGPOB010000157.1:0-8364 GCA_041487815.1 Xanthobacteraceae bacterium
AAGAGTCCATATCGACGGCGTCGTTTGGCACCTCGATGTCGGCTCATCACATCCTGGGGCTGGAGCAGGTCCCAAGGGTTCGGCTGTTCGCCGATTAAAGTGGTACGTGAGCTGGGTTCAGAACGTCGTGAGACAGTTCGGTCCCTATCTGCCGTGGGCGTCGGAGAATTGAGAGGATTTGTCCCTAGTACGAGAGGACCGGGATGAACGTACCTCTGGTGGAGCAGTTGTGGCGCCAGCCGCAGTGCTGCGTAGCTATGTACGGACGGGATAACCGCTGAAGGCATCTAAGCGGGAAACCCACCTCGAGACGAGTTCTCCCTAAACAGAGCCGTGGTAGACCACCACGTCGATAGGCCGGGTGTGTAAGCGTGGCGACACGTTCAGCTTACCGGTACTAATCGCTCGATCGACTTGAACGCTCTCATTACAAATGTCCATTCGGCGCGCATGTGCGCCACGGCGTCATGGCCGGACTTGTTCCGGCTATGTAGGCCTTCTTATGAAAGACCCGCGTCTGCGGCGCGAGGTCCCCGGATTAAGTCCGCGGACTGCGCGTTCGCTGCGCGAATGCTTGCTTCAGCAATTCGCAGTGTCATGCCCCGCGAAGGCGGGGCATCCAGCACTGCATGTTGACCTGGATCGTCCGCCTGCGCGGACGATGACAGAGCATGAATTGCATTTCCGTTCTTCGCTGACCTGGTGGTTCTAGCGGGGGGCCTGAACCCGATCCCATCCCGAACTCGGCCGTTAAACTCCCCAGCGCCGATGGTACTAAGTCTCAAGGCTTGGAAGAGTAGGTCACTGCCAGGTCTGCCAAGAACGGAAATTTCCTCGTCACGAAATTCAAATGCGGAGCGATGCTTCGCCAGACTAAAAAGCCGCCACGGAGAAATCCGCGGCGGCTTTCTTATTGGCACGGCCGTACGGCCGCGCGCAGGCGCGCCTGGTTGGCTGATGCGGGAATGACCTATTCGAGAATAAAAGTGACTTCCATAGTCACGCGATATTCGGCGATCTTGCCGTTTTCGACTTTGACCTTTTGCGACAGCAGCTCGAAGCCGGTGACGCCGCGCAACGTCTTCATGGCGCGTTTCATGCCCTCCTGGGCAGCTTGCTGGAATCCGCCCTTCGACGAAGCGGTAATCTTGCTGACGCGTGCAACAGCCATAACGAACCTCCCCTTCGGTCAGATGGCATCCGATCGACTGGATCGTCGAAAAACGGCGCTGACCGCTTTGCAATCGCAGCGCGTGATGGCGCCGCATCATCGAAGTCTAGCAGGTTTTTTCACCGGTTGAACGCGCCCTTTGCGGGAACTTGCCTTCGCGGTACTGTGCGGTGCACGCGTACAGGCGCGTCGCATGGCGACGGGCGGGCGCGTTTTTGTATCTGTCGGGTCAAGCATGAATTCGCGCGCCGATGCAACCCGGGCCGCCTGGCTCGCCACCCTCGACCGCTACTGCGAAAACCGCGATGCGCCGGGCTCGGCAATATATTGGTCGCCGCGCCTCGACACCGCCTCGCGCGACGAGATTCGCGCGATCCAGGACGCCAAGATCGCGGTGCTGACGCCGTTCCTGTTTGAGAACAGCCCGTTCTATCGCCGCCGCTTCGACCGCCTGGGACTGGCGCCGGCGGATATCCGCAGCGTCGACGATCTGATCGCCAAATGGCCGGTCGTGGACAAGCTTGAAATGGCCGAGGACGCCCGCGCGCATCCGCCCTACGGCACCTACACCACGATGAACGATGCGGTCTGGGCCGAGCGCGGCTGGATGATGTTCTCCTCGTCCGGCTCGACCGGCGCGCCGCGCGTGTTCCGTTACAGCCACGTCGACCGCGAGATGGGAGCCTGGGCCAACGCGCGCGCCTTGCAGGCCATGGACTTTCGCAAGGGCGACACCGTGTTCATGGTCACCGGCTACGGTCCGCATGTCTGGGCCTGGGGCGTGCAATACGCGCTCGCCAAGATGCAGCTGCCGGCAATTCCTGGCGGCGGCATGGACGCCCGCGCGCGAGCCGGCATTATTCAACGTTTCAATCCGACGATCCTTCTCCTGACGCCGTCCTATGCGCTGCACCTTGGCCGCGTCATGGAAAGTCTCGGCGCCGACCCGCGCAAGAGTTCGGTGCGCACGCTGTTCGTCGCCGGCGAGCCGGGCATGAGCGTGGCCGCGACGCGCGAGCGTATCCAGGAATTGTGGGGCGCCCGCATGGTCGAGTTCTACGGCTGCACCGAAGCCTCCCCGCATGTCGGCGGCTTTTCCTGCGAGGCGTCGCAGCCGGCCGGCGGACCGGTGTCGACGCATCTCTTGGAAGACGTGCAGGTCTGGGAAGTGATCGACCCGGACACGCAGAAGTCGCTGCCGGACGGCGAGCGCGGGCTGACGGTTTGCACCAGCCTCAACAGCGAAGCCTCTCCGCAATTGCGTTTCCTCGTCGGCGACTATACCGCGCTTGACCGCCGTCGCTGCGCCTGCGGCCGCACGCATGTGCGCGCGATCGGCTCGTTCTCGGGCCGCGCCGACGATCTCATCAATCTGCGCGGCATCAAGATGTTCCCCGTGCAGATCGAAGAGGCCGTGCGCGCCGCTCCCGGCGCCGGCGACGAATTCGAGATCGTGCTGGCGACCAACAGCGACGGTCTCGACGTCATGATTGTGCGGATGGAGCACGCGTCTCATAACGCGCCGGACGCCATCGCCCGCAAGGTCGCGGACGAAGTGCGCAGCCGCTGCGAAATCCGGGTCGATGTCGAGGTCTTGCAACCGGGGACGCTGCCGAAAACCGAATTCAAGGCCAAGCGCGTCAGGGACCAGCGCACCAAGGCGTAACCGCTGGCATTGCGCGCGGCGGCAGGGCGATTGTGTCGCACTTTCAGCGCCGCGCGCGCACTGCTACGATCGCCCACGCGCCCGGGGGCGCCATTCCGACAATGGTGCCTGAGCAACAAAGGGGATGGTCGATGAAACTGTCACGCAGAGCGCTGCTGGCGGGTGCGGCATTGCCGATGGTAGCGCCCTTGGCGTTACGCGGCGGGCCGGCGTGGGCCGAGGACTACCCCGCGCGCGACATTCATGTGATCTGCGGCTATGCGCCCGGCACCGGCGCCGACATTCTGGTGCGTTACTTCGCCGAACAAATCCGCAAGAAGTCCAACAGGACCGTCGTCGTCGAAAACAAGCCGGGCGCCGGTACCACGATCGCGGCCGAATACGTCGCCCGCGCCAAGCCCGACGGCTACACCATGTTCATCAATCCGGGCAACGGAATGGCCGGTAATCCCTATCTCTACAAGAAATTGCCGCATGACGTGCTCAAGGACTTTGCGCCGATCACGACGCTGGTGAAGCTTCCTTTCTTGTTGGCCGTCGGTCCGTCCTCGCCCGCGAAAAACGTCGCGGAGTTTCTGGCGCTGATGAAGGAAAAGGGATCGAAGGCGTCGTACGGCTACCCCAACAACATTTCGCTCGCCGCCGGCGAACTCTTGAACGAGCGCATGGGACTCAAGGCCGTCGCGGTGCCCTACAAGAGCACGCCCGAGGCGCTCAACGACATGACCAACGGCCTCATCGACTATCTCTGGTCCGACGCGACGTTTGGCCTTGGGCAGGCGCGCGGCGGCAAGATGCGCGTTCTGGCGGTGACGTCGAATACACGCTCGGGCCTCGATCCGTCGCTGCCGACGTTGCAGGAAAGCGGCGTGCGCGACTTTCACCTGGCGGCGTGGTGGGGCGCATGGTTTCCGGCCAATACGCCGCGGCCGATCGTCGACACCGCGGCCAAGTGGCTCAACGATACGCTGACCGACCCCGCGACCAGGGAACATTTCGCCAAGGTCGCGCCCGCCGATCCATTCCCCGGCACGCCCGATTCGCTTTACGAGTATCTCAAGCAGGATATTCCGCGCTGGGCCGAGGTGTTCAGGCTCGCGAAAATCGATCCGCAGTAAGCCCGTCACCACATTGCTTCGATGCGCCGCTGAAACGCCGCGGGCTTTTCGGCGAACAGGCGCATGGCGTGGCGCATGGCGGCTTCAATGTGATCCCGCTTGCGCGCATCGATGGCCGGCTTGAGGCGTGAGTGCCAGCGCGCCAGCGGCTGCTTCGGTTCCGCAAGGCGCTCCAGCACCGTGAGATCCTGCTGCTTGCCAAGCCGGTCGCGCAGCCGCTGGGCTTCGCCAACCCAGATGCGCCCGAGGCGCGGCCACAGTGGCACGACGATTTCCATCTGATAGCGATGAACGACAACACGTTGGCGCAACGCGTGCAGCGCGTCGGCCGGCGCATTGGTCCAATCCGCCGGCACGGCGCGCCGCGCGCGCCGGTAGCCGTCCGTCAGGCTGGCGGCGACATCCTGAAACGTCGCCTTCTCAAGCGGCCATTGCGCGACCGTGTCGGCGGTTACCGCAAGCGCCGCCCGCAATTGTTCACGCGTATCCCGGTTCAACGTCGCGCTTTCCGCGCGCGCGCGCAGCGCTTCGATGCGCGTGACGACGGTTGCACGCGATGCAGCCGAAAATGCGTCGTATTCCTCGCCAAGGTCGGCGAGCGCGTCGAGCGCGGCCTGCGCGTCGCGCGCCCCGGCAAGCGTGCGGGCAAGGTCGCGCGCCTCATGCCGCAGGCGGGTCGCTTCGGTGCCGAGCATCGGCTCAAGCAGGCGCAGGTAGGCACGCCAGCGCTTCATGCCGCGACGGAAGTCGTGCACCAGCGAGGCTTCGGTCGCTTTCTTGTCCATCGCGATTCGCGCCAGGAGGTCGCGAGCAATGGCGACGAGCGTCGGTCCAACCGCAGCGTCACGGCGCAGGTAGGGTTGATCGCTCATGCAAATTTCTTCTGCGTGGACTCGTAAAACCACGGCAGCTCCGACGAATGGGCTGCCGTTCCGTCGCCCGACAAATGCGCTAGGTTGGTGTTGGAGCGTTTTCGGGCGTCAAACCGGACGCTCCATTGCTGCATGCGCTTTATGACGAACGGGTGACATTACCCTTCCCAAGCCCGCGTTCGATTGTTACATACGCCTCGCGCGGGCGACCGCCGCGCCGAATTTTCGCGGGGTGGAGCAGCCCGGTAGCTCGTCAGGCTCATAACCTGAAGGTCAGAGGTTCAAATCCTCTCCCCGCAACCAAATTCCGCAAAGGCCCGGGCGATGCTCGGGCCTTTTCGCGTTTTCTGCGGGTAGGGCTCGTTCATCGGCGCGCCAGATCAACGACGACCGCTGTGCCAGGCTGGCGCCGATGACGCTACCCGAGGCTGCTGGCTGCCTCCTGAAAAACCTAGTTATTTCAATGAATTAATTATGTGGCGTTATGTATTATTGCATTTTCGTAAAAATCTATCGACCATAACGATCGGACTGAACAAAGGCTGCGGACCGATCTTCGGCGCTTGACTGCACGTTTGCTGCAAAACGCGCCATTGCTCATTGCATTTTGGATCGCCCGCTAACGCCAGAAAATTGGATCGCAACGCAACGGAGGTTGGGGTGGAACGCGGTCCACCCGCGCAGCGAGACGAATGCCATAGGCGCACAGACGCCAGGCGGCGGCAAAAACCCTTTGGGATGGAACGAACAACCGGGAGGAATGACAATGGTTGCAGCATCGACGTCCGCCGTGCGGACGACGGCGGCGGAATCCACGCGCTGGGGACAACTGATTTTCGGCATCATCTGTATGGTGATGATCGCCAACCTGCAATACGGCTGGACGTTGTTCGTCGGCCCGATCGATCAAAAATATCACTGGGGCCGGGCGGCGATCCAAGTCGCCTTCACGATTTTCGTCCTGACCGAAACCTGGCTGGTTCCGTTCGAAGGCTATCTAATCGACAAGTTCGGCCCGCGGGTGATGATCTGCGGCAGTGGCGTTCTAGTTGCAATCGCCTGGGTCATCAATTCGGTCGCGGACTCCTTGGTGCTGCTCTATGTCGGGGCCGCGATCGGCGGCATCGGCGCCGGCGTGATCTATGGCGGTTCGGTCGGCAACGCGCTGAAGTGGTTCCCGGATCGGCGTGGGCTTGCTGCGGGCCTAACAGCGGCGGGCTTCGGCGCCGGCTCGGCGCTCACCATAATCCCGATCGCCAACATGATTCAGTCGAGTGGCTACCAATCGACCTTCCTGTGGTTCGGCCTTGGGCAGGGTGTCGTCGTGTGCCTGGTCGCGCTGCTGCTGAAGGCGCCGCAGGCGGGCGAGGTTGTGGCGCCAGCGGCGCCGGCCGTGCAGCAGACGCGGCGTGACTATGGCCCGGCCGAAGTGCTGAAGTCGCCCCCGTTCTGGGTCATGTACGCCATGTTCGTGATGGTCGGCGCCGGCGGTCTGATGGCGATCGCGCAACTCGCGCCCATTGCCAACGACTACAAGATCGCCGGCGTGCCGGTCTCGATCCTGGGACTGACGCTGCCGGCGCTGACCTTCGCCTTGACCATCGACCGGGTGCTCAACGGTCTGTGCCGGCCGTTCTTCGGCTGGGTATCAGACCATATCGGCCGCGAAAACACGATGTTCATCGCCTTCTTAAGCGAAGGCGTCGGCATCTATGCACTGCTCTACTTCGCGAACAATCCGATCCTGTTCGTGATCCTGTCGGGCGTCGTGTTCTTCGCCTGGGGCGAGATCTATTCGCTGTTCCCGGCGACCTGCACCGACCTCTACGGCAGGACGTTCGCGACCACGAACTACGGCATGCTGTACACGGCGAAAGGCACGGCATCGTTGCTGGTGCCGCTGGCAAACGTGCTGACCACCGCGACGGGAAGCTGGCATGCCGTGTTCTACGTCGCGGCGATCCTCAATATCGTCGCGGCAGTCATGGCGTTGGCGGTGCTGCGGCCGATGCGTCAGAAGATCATGGCGCAGAACTAGGATAGCGCTGCGGCAGCGCCGGGCCTGTTGCTCGGCGCTGCGATTCTTTCAGCTTTGGCTCGCGCGGTCTCGGTGGCGACCCTCAGCCCCGCGGGCCGTTTCAGGTTATGCCGCGACCTGCAATAGCCTCCTTGTAGGGCGCTGGCATATTGTATAATAGCAACAAGTCCCAAGAGATGTGGGTTTGTGTGGTCTCATGAGTAGTCCTTCCGCACCCAGTCGCAGCTCGGAAGCGATCGCCCGCGTCGCGCTCGCGCCGCTCGCCGATACATCGACCTTCGCCGATCGTGCCTACACCGCGCTCAAGGGCGTCATTGTCGCGCTCGACGTCTACGAACAGTCCGGCGAGGTGCGCCTGGACGAGCGTCAGCTGGCGCAGGACCTCGGCGTATCGCGTACGCCGGTGCGCGAAGCGATGGCGCAGCTCGAGCGCGAGGGCTTCGTGCGCTCGGTGCCGCGGCGCGGCATTTACGTCGTCCGCAAGACCAAGCAGGAAGTGGTCGAACTGATCACCGCATGGGCCGCGCTCGAAAGCATGGCGGCGCGCCTGATCACGACCAACGCCGCCGACGACGAAATCGCGGCGCTACGCCGGATGTTCACGATCTTCGAAAACGGCGAGCTGCACGCGCGGCTTGACGAATATTCCGAAGTCAACATCCAGTTTCATCAGACGATCATCGGCATGAGCCGCAATCGCGTGCTCACCGATCTCGCCGAAAACCTTTTTACCCACATGCGCATGATCCGGCGCAAGACCATCGGCGACGATGACCGCGCCGACCGCTCAATTCGCGATCACATCAACATCATTCAGGCGCTCGAAGCGCGCGACACCGCCCGGGCCGAAGAAATGGTGCGGGCACACGCGCTCGGTCTCGCCGACCACGTCGCGCGCCACGCCGACTATCTGGATTGAGAATGATGGCCCACTCGATCCCCGTCATCCTGAGGTGCGAGCCGCGTGAGCGGCGAGCCTCGAACGATGCACGGGCACGATCTGGGCCGTCGCCCTTCGAAACGCGGGCTGCGCCCGCCCTCAGGGTGACGGGGAGGGGTTTTCACGCAGGGAAGAATTCAAGGGAGGACTCCCATGGCTGATGCCGCCGCCGCCAAGAAGCCCGCAACCACGGCAGCCGAAGCCCAGCAGGAACTGACGGATGGCTTTCACCTCGTCATCGATGCGCTCAAGCTCAATGGCCTCAACACGATCTACGGCGTGCCTGGCATCCCGATCACGGACTTCGGCCGTATGGCGCAGGCCGCGGGCATCCGCGTCATCTCGTTTCGCCACGAACAGAACGCCGGCAATGCAGCGGCCATCGCCGGCTTCCTGACGAAAAAGCCCGGCATCTGCCTCACGGTGTCGGCGCCCGGCTTTCTCAACGGTCTGACCGCGCTGGCCAATGCCACCACCAACTGTTTTCCGATGATTCTCATCAGCGGCTCGTCCGAGCGCGAGATCGTCGACCTGCAGCAGGGCGACTACGAAGAGATGG